>JAZRUP010000001.1:0-2499 GCA_045652645.1 Eubacteriales bacterium
AATAATTATCGTCCATATTGTTATCTCCGAAGCCGAGATTTGCCGCAGGGTCGTAGAACCAGCGGTAGTTGAGATATACCGCAAGGCCGATTAGAAGCGCCGCAGATGCTACTATTATGCTTTTTGCGGTTTTGGTTTTGAAGAAGTTCTCAAGTTTTTCGTTTTTCATTGTATGTTTTCTCCTTAAAATTTGTTACTTGGTTAATAATATGTTTGGGACTTTCCCTATATTCCCATTTCAGTCGCTTATTTTTACGACCTCAATTCTATGCGTACCGATGCCGAAAAGAGATGACACCATATTAGTCACGCGTGCGCGCACTATGGGTGAATCAGCCCCCTCGCAAAGCACGAGGGCCGCAACCACCTCACCGCCTTCCCCGTAAGTAAGCATCACCTCGCACCGTCCTACCCCTTCGGCAAGCGAGCACATCTCGGCAACGCGCGACTCGGTCTGCGTGTTGCTCTTTTTTTCGCCGCCCACGCCAAGACTTCCTATTAAAATAAGTGCCGCACCGACGAGAAGTATCACCCAGAGCTTAACGGTATTTCCGCCTGAATTAAGAAAGGCAAGAAAGCTCTTATCCGATTTCAATTTCACATTCACACACTCCTATATAAAGACCGTTCAGGTATTTTTCTATTCCCTTATAATCGGCAAGTGCCGCGCGGCCCGAAAGAATTACCCTTATTTTCTCGGCTTTCATATTCTCAAAGTCAAAGCCACGTACTTCGACCCGTAAATCATTCTTGGATAGCGAAAACTCATTTGCAACGGCAGACACGATTCCCTCGCAAAACGCCTCTTCGGCTACCCCCTCGTAGCCCCCGCCGATAATTGAGGAATCGTATTCAACCTCAAAAATCGAGTCAAAATCAAGCTCCTCCGTCATAGCCGCTATAGGCGACACAACAACGTAGAGCATCACTATTGCAAGCGCGAGCTTCGACGGGTCACTCCTGCCCCTGTACGATAGGTGCGTGAGAATCCCCACGAGCGCCGATATTACAAAAACTCCGATAGCGTACTCACTCATAAAAGTGCAACACCTACCTTTGCAAAGAGAATTATCTCAAGTATATAAATAATGGAAGAAAGCGCGTAAACCGCCGTCAGCGTATCAAGCGAAAAACGGTAGGCGTTAAATATTCTTGATGCAGAGCTCGCGCCCACCATCTCTCCTACAATTCCCGCAACCGACAGGGCGAGTCTGTAAGTAAGCAGTGTCAGAAGCGGAGCGAGGACTATAGAGATTATCACGAGTATTGCACCTGCGCCTATAACTCCCTTGGCGTAGGAAATGCCTGCGGCAAGAGTTGAAAGAGCGCCCGACACAGTCGAGCCAACGACAGGAATGAGTCCCGACGCCATATATCGTGCCGCGCGCATAGCAGCGCTGTCAGCCACCGCGCTTATCATGGTCTGAAGCGAAAGAGTACCGCCGATAAGCGCCGTAAGTATGCCGATAAGCCACATAAAAATGCTTTTTATTCCCTTTGATAGCGAGGTGACGCTGTCGCTCCCGAATGCCGACAACAGACTCATAGAGAATCCAAATCCCGCGATTGGCAAAAGAAGTCCCGATGCGGCACGCCCGACGAGCGATACTGTGGTATACATTCCTGCCGCCTGTACCCCCGCAGTAGCCGTACCGCCCCCAAGCGAGGTCACGCCGACCACTATGGGTATCAGCGAAGTGAAAAACTTGCTAACGCGAAGAAGCGTGTCCGTCACCTCAGAAAATACGCCCGAGAGCGAGGTAAATATCATAACCGAGCCTATTATGCCCACGCCAGTAGATACCGCCGAGGATATTCTCTCACCGAACGGAACGGGAACGGCAAGCAGAACGGCTATTCCAAGCAGCGATAGGAAAAAGGACACGAGCCGTCCTTTTCCACCCGATAGAATAATCAAAGCGTCACGAAGCACCGCTTTTATTCCGAGCGCCTCGGTCAGCTCGCCGGGGTTATCAGTAATACCCGAAAGTTCATCAGGAAGCAGCTCCCTAAAATCCGATATATACTCATCTGCGCTCTCCTCGGCAGCCACAGAAATAGAAAAAAGCGGCAATATGACAATTAAAGTTAACAAAACAAACAGTTTTTTCATTTCAAAAGCTCAATTCCAAGTCGCACAGTCTTTTCAAAATAAGGAAGCGAAACGAGAAAAATTTCCACCCTTGCACCGATTGTCACGGCATTTGCAATCCCCTTTTCACCCAGCTCCTCGCATACGTCGGCGGTAAAGCCAAAAATATATCCAAGTCCAACCGCCTTTACGGCGCATTTTGCCGCGTCGCTGATTCCCGCAGAATCCGCAAGTGAGAGCGCCGCCGAAAAGAGCTCTCCTATCCCCTCTGCGAGCATAGAAAGAATAACAACGAGAGAGAGCGCGACGAAGATCTTTTTTTGTCGGAATCCAAGCTCCGAGAGAAGCGCCGCGAGGATAGCGACGAGCAGCGCCGCAAAGCACAATCAAGTCGGAGGCCAAGCGGT
>JAZRUP010000002.1:0-4104 GCA_045652645.1 Eubacteriales bacterium
TCCGACTTTGGGCGCGTGTGGCAGTTCTGCCTTATGTTTTCCGTAGGGGTGTCGGGGATACTTATATGCTTCTCAGAGGAGCTCGGAATGTGCCTTTACTCAAGCCCCGAGGCGGGGATATACATAAAAATGATAGCTCCGCTCATCCCAATAATGTATCTTGATACCACGACGGACGCGCTCCTCAAGGGTCTCGGACAGCAATTTTATTCGATGAACGTCAATATAATAGATGCGCTTCTGTCGGTATTTCTCGTATGGATATTGATCCCGAGATGGGGGATAAACGGATATATTTTCGTTATAATCACGATGGAGATATTCAATTTCGCAATGAGCGCGACGAGGATGCTAAACATATCCGGTATGAAGCCGAAATTCTTCACGTGGCTAATAAAGCCGCTTATTTGCATTATAGCCTCAACGTATTTAACCAAATTTCTGTTTCCCGCAGGCGGCGCGACAACGGCTCCACTGTGGCTCTCGCTGACACTTCACATAACCGTGTCCGCGCTGATATATTTTGTTCTTTTGTCGCTTACAAAAACATTCACGCGCGAGGACGGAGCGTGGCTCGCGGGGCTTTTTGAGAGGAAAGAAAGTTAATAAATCCCGACGGCAAAACCGTCGGGATTTATTTTATCTCTCCGAATAAAGCTTATAAAGCTCGCTATACATGCCGCCCTTTGACATAAGCTCCGCGTGCGTTCCCGCTTCCTCAATTCCATTTTCCGTCAGAACAAGGATTCTGTCGGCGTTTCTTATTGTCGTCAAGCGGTGAGCGATGGTAAACGTGGTTCTTCCCTTTGCAAGGGCTTCAAGCGACTCCTGAACAAGCTTTTCGCTCTCGTTATCGAGCGCGCTCGTCGCCTCGTCGAGAATAAGTATCGGCGGATTCTTGAGGAACACTCTCGCGATCGAAATTCTTTGCTTCTGACCGCCCGAGAGCTTTACTCCGCGCTCTCCGACGTAAGTATCATACCCGTCGGGCAGAGCCGCGATAAATTCGTGCGCCCCCGCAAGCCTTGCCGCGGCTTCGATCTCCTCGTCCGTCGCGTCCGTCTTACCGTACGCGATGTTTTCCCTAATGCTGCCCGAGAAAAGGTAAACGTCCTGCGCGACAACGCCTATATTGTTGCGCAGAGAATCGAGCGTGACCGTTTTTATATCCGTTCCGTCGATAAGTATCTCGCCATCCGTCGTATCGTAAAATCTCGGGATAAGCGAGCAAAGCGTGGTCTTGCCGCCGCCCGAAGGCCCGACAAGAGCGATGCTCTCCCCTGCCTTGACCGTGAGGTCGAGGTGATCCAGCACCATCTTCTTTTCACTCTCATAGCTGAAGGAAACGTTCTTAAAGTCTATATTCCCCTCAACCTCCGACAAATCTCCCGCATTCTCGGCGTCCTTTATCTCGGGCTCGGTTTCCATTATCTCCGTGAATCGCTCGATTCCTGTAAGACCGCGCTGGAACTGCTCGGCGAACTCAACGATACGTCTTATTGACGTCAGTAGCGTTGAAACGAACATCAGATACGCGATATATTCGGGTGCGCCTATCCATTTATTGAGCAGGAAGAATCCGCCCGCGACAACGACGGTTATATACATTATACCGTCAAAAAGCCTTGTCGAGGATTGGAATCCCGCCATTATGTGATAGACCTTTTTCTTTATGGCGAGGAATTTTAGATTGCCCTTATTGAATTTCTCCTGCTCGACGTCCTCATTGGCAAAGGATTTTACAACTCTGATACCGAGAAGACTGTCTTCGATCTGAGAATTCAGCTCACCTACCTGCTTTCTTGACTCCTTGAAGCCGTCCTTCATTCGTCTGTTAAAGAGCATAAGCACGACTATCATCGGAGGTATTACCGAGAAAACGATAAGCGTAAGCGGTATGCTCATAGTGCAAAGTATCGAGAACGCGCCGACTATCTTTATTCCCGCGATGAAAAACTCCTCGGGACAGTGGTGAGCGAATTCCGTTACATCGAAAAGGTCGCTCGTTATCCTCGACATAAGCGTTCCGACCTTGGCGTTATCGTAATACGAGAACGATAGCTTTTGAAGATGCGCGAAGAAATCGTGGCGCATATCGGTTTCGATCTTCGTTCCCATGATATGTCCGACAGAAGCCATATAATAATTAGCGACGGTATCAACGATTCGCAAGAATACGTAAAGCACTGCACATTTGATAATAAGCGATGCCGTCAGCGCCATAGGCTCGGAGATCGCCGCCTCTGTTATTTCTTTTACTATGACCGGCAAAATAAGCTCACATGCCGTCGTAAACATAGCGCAAAAGAGGTCGAACACGAGTATCCATTTGTATTTTTTGTAATAAGGCAAAAAACTTTTTATAAGCTTAAGACTTTGTCTTTTTTCTTTTTTCACTTTCGACATTTTATCTCCTGAATTTTATTTTGTATATTCTGTTCAAACAAACTATAATAAAAATACAGTGAAATTATATCACAAATCTAAAAAAAAGTAAAGAGAAGAATAAGAAATATGGAAAAATCAAAGCATAAGTTCATTTAGGTTAGAGACAGATAAATATTAAATAATTTAGAAAAATATTTACAATTGCTTATTATGTAGATGACATTTAAGGTATATACTATATGGTAAATATTGTTTTCGGAGGAATTTATGACATCAATCTTACCCCTTATTCTTATAATCGGCGTTTTCGCCGTAATGATGATCTTTACTTCTAAAAAGCAAAAGAAGCAGGATCAGGAAATCGCAAATATGAGAAACAGTCTCCGTGTCGGTGATGAAGTCACAACAACAGGCGGCATTGTCGGACGCATCGTTCGCGTCAAAGAAGAAACAGTTGTCGTTGAAACAAGCCGTGACGGCACAAAGATCCGTTTCCTTAAGAGCGCGATAGCTCGGGTTGACGTTCCCGTTGAAGCCCCTGCTAAAGATGACAGCAAGAAATAACTTAAAAGATCAAAGAAAACGCACCTTCACTTGAAGATGCGTTTTTTATTTATAAAGAAGATACAAGAATATCAATATTTTGACCGTCAATAAAATATTCACCTGTCCCTGCCGGCAAAAACCAAGAATCACCTTTTTTGAGAGTGTATTTGTCGTTTTTGTATATCAATTCAGCTCCGTTTGCAAGCACAATAATAGAATGAAAGCTTTTTTTATCGGCAAAAAGCTTCGACCTTTCCGTTATATGAAACACTTTAAAATATTTTCCGTTGGCAAGGCAGTCGGAGTCTTTTTTTCCCTCAGAATAACATATTTTCTCTATTTCCGATTCATTAAAAGGACGTACTACATCAAGCGCTTTTTTAACATGAAGCTCACGAGGCTTGCCATCCCCCCCGAGCCTGTCATAATCATAAACACGGTACGTAAGATCCGAATTTTGCTGTATTTCAGCTATAAGTATTCCCTTTCCTATCGCGTGAAGCATTCCCGACGGAACAAAATAGCTCTCACCTTTATTTACTTCTACATAATTCATAACACGGTCAAGGTCATTTCCAGCAACAGCTCTCGCAAAATCCTCTTGAGTTACCCCGTCCTTTAATCCGTATATTATCTTTGCTCCCGGTTCCGCGTCAATAATATACCACATTTCTGTTTTACCTGAATCATTTTCGACATCTTTTGCGTAAATATCATTTGGATGAACCTGTACTGAAAGTCTGTCTGATGCATCGATGAACTTTATAAGAAGCGGAAAACGCCCCCCATTATATGTATCCGAAACCGTCTGATTTCCGATTTTTTCTATATATTCACGAAGGCTCATTCCGGAGAATTCCCCGTTTTCAATAAAGCTCATATGCCCATCATCGCGGACACTCAGCTCGTAGGTCTCGGCAAGAGGAAGAATATCACTTTCTTTTCCCCATTCCTCAATAAGTCGCGAACCGCCCCAAATCATATGCGCCGTCGTATATGAAAGCTTCAATGGATATAACATAAAAATCTCCTTAAAAAATCAAATTGTTTTTTACCTGTATATATAAATTCCCTAACTTTCAATTCTATTATATCATACTTTTGTAAAAAATCAAGGCGAAGCCTTGTATATCTTCAATTCCGTAGAAATTGCATATCATCAACACGAAG
>JAZRUP010000003.1:0-1932 GCA_045652645.1 Eubacteriales bacterium
TAAGCTCTATCTCAAGGTGCCGTCAATGGACTCGGAGCAATATAAAAAATGTGAAAATCTCATTGAGATCTTCCCCGGCGCCACACCCGTCGTATATTTCGACGCGTCAAGTAAAAAATATCTCGCCAGAAGCGGCGGTATTGCCCTCTCCGAGTTTATTATGCAAACGCTAAAAAAATATACAGGCGGAGAAAATGCGATCTACAAATAAGATCAATAAAAGATCACGGTCGAAAAATTGACCGTGATTTTTTGTTTGAAATTTGAAATGCGCTCATTATTTGTATTGCAATTTTTTACATTGTATGATATAATGATATAATAATGCTTAAATGTAGAGGTGAGTGTGATGAAGGTCATAGGTCTGACGGGTCCCACGGGCGCGGGAAAAAGCGAGCTTTGCTCGTGCCTTGCAAGACTTGGAATACCAAATATTAATGCGGATAAGATCTACCATCAGCTCCTGACCCCACCTTCTCCGTGCCTTGATGCCCTTGCCGCGCATTTCGGTGAAAAAATACTGAAGCTTGACGGAACACTTAACAGGAAAGCTCTTGCCGCGATCGTCTTTGCTGAAGGAGCGGAAAATGAACACGATATGCTCAACAAAATAACCCACGGCTTTGTCTTAAAGCGTATCAGAGAACTTATAGCCGAATATTCCTCAGCGTCATGCCCTGCGGTAGTCGCCGACATTCCTCTGCTTTTTGAATCCGAATTCTATAAAGAATGTGACTTTAACATATCGGTCCTTGCAAACCGTATGGTACGTATCGACCGAATCATGAAGCGCGACGGTCTTGACTATTCGGCCGCCAACGCAAGAGTTTGCGCTCAACAGCCGGACGATTTCTATATCTCGCGCTCGGACACGGTGATATACAACAATTCGGACGGAAAAGAGCTTGAAGCCGCGGCGGCGAAAATATTTTCTCTCATAACGGGAGGCAAGTATGAAAAGTAAATCAAAGCTTACGGTTACAATACTGTCCGTCATAATCATCGCCGTATTGATCGGTTTTCTCTACGACATAATAATGACGGGCTTTGAAAAGCGCGAATATCCTCTTGAATACGAATCGGAGATAAATACCGCACACGAAAAATACGGAGTTCCGAAGCACGTGATCCTCGCGGTTATTAAAACGGAAAGCGATTTTGACGAGAATGCGGAATCAAGCGCGGGAGCGCGCGGACTTATGCAGCTTATGCCCGACACCTTCACCGATATGACAGGAATTGAGAATGTAGACGGATATATAACCGACCCCAAATACAATATAGACGCGGGGGTTCATTATCTCTCATATCTATATAGCAGATACGGCGATTGGGAAACGGTCTATGCGGCTTACAACGCAGGACTCAGAAATGTTGACGAGTGGCTCGGGGACTCCGGCTCACTTGACGAGATACCCTTCCCCGAAACAAGGGCGTACGTCAGAAAAGTATCATCAGCGACAAAAATTTATAAAAGATTATACTTCAAATAATTTAAACGTCAAAGAAAGGATAAAAATTATGGAAAACGGCATCAACTACAAAAAAAGAAATTTCTATCTTGACACAGACCGCGCAGACGCGGCTTACACATACGCAAAAAATTATATGAAATTCCTCGATACGGCAAAGACCGAGCGAGAGGCTGTCACAGAAGCCGTAAAGCTCGCCGAGGCTAACGGATATAAGCCATACACCTTCGGCATGGAGCTTAAAGCGGGCGACAAGCTTTACTACAACAACCGCGGAAAGTCCATCTTCCTTTTCAGAATCGGTACGGAAGATATCTCCAACGGCATCCGCATCTCCGCGGCTCATATCGACTCCCCCAGGATCGACCTCAAGCAGTGTCCTCTTTACGAAAATTCGGGAATGGCGTTCCTTAAGACCCACTACTACGGCGGTATACGCAAATATCAGTGGGTAGCTCTC
>JAZRUP010000004.1:0-10036 GCA_045652645.1 Eubacteriales bacterium
AGTAGTATAATATAAAATGCGATATCATCAAAAAATAAATCTTATATGGAGTGAAAAAAATGACCGGAAACAGATACGATGCGGTTATAATCGGCGGCGGAGTCGTCGGTGCGGCAATTGCAAGAGAGATTTCCCGTTACGAGCTCTCCGTTTGCCTCGTTGAAAAGTGCGAGGACGTTTGCTCAGGAACATCCAAGGCTAACAGCGCAATTGTTCACGCCGGATTTGACGCCGTACCCGGAACAAAAAAAGCCGAATTTAACGTAAAAGGTAACGAAATGATGGGCGACCTCGCTCGCGACCTCGAGTTCGAGTTCAAGCGCAACGGCTCGGTAGTTCTCTGCTTTGCAGAAGAAGATCTCCCCAAGCTCGGTGAGCTTTATGACAGAGGTGTTGCTAACGGTGTTAAGGATCTCGAGATCGTCTCGGGAGACAAGATCCGTGAGCTTGAGCCTAACATTTCCGACGAAGTCGTCGCAGCCCTTATCGCTCCCACGGGCGGAATCGTATGTCCCTTCGGACTCACAATAGCTCTCGCGGAGAACGCCGCTGACAACGGAGTTGAGTTCAAATTCAACACCGAGGTCAAGGACGTCAAGAAGGACGCGGAGGGTTATACTCTCGTAACGAACAACGGCGAGATCTATACAAAGACAGTTATAAACGCCGCTGGTGTTTATTCCGACGAGATACATAATATGGTTTCCGAGACCAAGCTTAAGATCACCCCCAGAAAGGGTGACTACTGCCTGCTCGATAAGGAAGCCGGAAATCATGTATCACGTACAATATTCCAGCTCCCCGGCAAATACGGTAAAGGAATCCTCGTATCCCCCACGGTCCACGGCAACCTCCTGCTCGGTCCTACAGCCGTTGACGTTGAGGATAAGGACAACACCGCTACCACAGCTGAAGAGCTTGCGGATGCCATCTCTAAATCCGCGGTCAGCGTAAAGAATATTCCTTACCGTCTGACGATCACATCGTTCTCGGGCGTTCGCGCTCACGAGGCGACCGACGACTTCACTCTCGGTGAAGTAAAGGACGCTCCCGGATTCTTCGATGCAGCAGGTATCGAATCTCCCGGACTTTCCTCCGCACCCGCTATCGGCGTTTACATTGCTGATCTCGTAGCCGAGAAACTCGGCGCCGCGAAGAAAGCAAACTTTAATCCGAAGAGAAAGGGCTTTGCAAAGCTTGCAGAGAAGTCCTTTGAGGAAAGAGCGGCTCTTATCAAAGAAAATCCCCTTTACGGCGTGATCGTTTGCCGTTGTATGAATATCAGCGAGGGCGAGATAGTTGACGCTATCAACCGTACTCTCGGCGCAACCTCGCTCGACGGCGTAAAACGCCGCGTACACCAGGGTATGGGACGTTGCCAGGCAGGCTTCTGCACATCTAAGACAATGGAGATCCTCTCCCGTGAAACGGGAATACCCATGGAACAGATCCGCAAAAACAGCGTCGGCTCAGAAATGCTGTCGCACAAAATGTGAGGTGAGCGTATGAAGCAGTATGACATTGTTGTAATCGGCGGAGGTCCCGCAGGTCTTGCGGCGGGTATTGCCGCGAAGAAGGCTGGCATCAACGACCTTTTGATACTTGAGAGAGACGCGACTCTCGGCGGTATCCTTAATCAGTGTATCCACAACGGATTCGGTCTCCATACCTTTAAGGAAGAGCTTACGGGCCCCGAATACGCAGCTCGTTTTATAAAGCAGGCTGAGGACGCAGAAGTTCCTTATAAGCTTGGCGCGATGGTTCTTTCCATCAGTGCTGACAAGGTAATTACATATATGAGCAAGGCTGAGGGTCTTGTTCAGATCTCGGCAAAGGCTATAATCCTCGCTATGGGTTGCCGCGAGCGTCCCCGTGGCGCGCTCAACATCCCCGGCTTCCGTCCCGCGGGAATCTACTCCGCAGGAACGGCACAGCGTCTTATCAATATTGAGGGCTACAGCGTAGGTAAAGAAGTCGTTATCCTCGGTTCGGGCGATATCGGTCTTATTATGGCAAGACGTATGACGCTTGAGGGCGCAAAGGTCAAGGTAGTTGCCGAGCTTATGCCTTACTCCGGCGGACTTAAGAGAAATATCGTTCAGTGTCTTGACGACTACGGTATCCCGCTCAAGCTCAGTCACACTGTTGTCGGTATTGAGGGCGACAAGAGACTTACGGGCGTTACCATCGCAAAGGTCGATGAGAACCGCCGCCCCATTCCCGGAACAGAGGAGCATTATTCCTGCGATACTCTCCTTCTTTCATGCGGACTTATTCCCGAAAACGAGCTTACCCGTGAGATAGGCGCCGAAATGAACAGAGTAACCTCCGGACCTAACGTTGACGATAAGCTTCAGACAAACGTTGAGGGTGTTTTCGCTTGCGGAAACGTTCTCCATGTTCACGACCTTGTTGACTACGTTTCTCAGGAAGCGGCTCTTGCCGGTGAGAACGCGGCGGCTTACGTTATGGGTCAAAAGGCAGAGAAGACTCACAAGGTCACGCTCAAGGGCGAGAACGGTGTTCGTTACACGGTTCCCCAGACCATCGACATTGAGAATATGCGCGACAGCGTAGTAGTAAGATTCCGCGTTGCGGACATTTACAACAACCGTTCGATCGCTGTTTACTACGACGGAGAAAAGATCTCCTCTCGCAAGAAGAAAGTAATGGCTCCCGGTGAGATGGAGCAGGTAATTCTCAAGAAGGACAGCTTTAAAGATTATCCCGAACTCAAAGAGATCGTCATCCGTACGGAGGAGAACGCATAATGAAAACTGTAAATCTTACATGTATCGGTTGCCCTATGGGCTGCCCCCTTACCGTCATCATTGATGGTGACACTATAACCGTCAGCGGTAATACCTGCGCTCTTGGCGACAAGTACGCAAAGAAGGAAGTTACCAACCCCACAAGAGTTGTAACGTCTTCCGTAGGAATTGACGGCGCTGACATCGCGAGAGTTTCCGTTAAGACCGAGAACGACATCCCGAAGGATAAAATTTTCGAAGTCATGTCGGATATTTGCAAGGTCAGAGTAAAAGCTCCCGTAGCGATCGGCGAGGTCGTTATCGAGGACGTTGCAGGAACCGGCGTTAAGGTTATCGTAACCAAGGACGTTCCCGCAAAGAACTGATCTAAAATTTTAAGAGCTGTCTCAAATCGGAGATTTGAGACAGCTCTTTTTTTATTAAAAAATTAATTCGTTGTTGTAGGATCTAATCAATTTTTTGGAATACAGAAGATTTATATCCCGTAGCTTCCGGTCAAAGGATCCTTGAAAATACCGAGTTCCGGCGTAAGAAAAGTGAATACGATAAAGAGCAGGGCGATCGCCGAGAGCACGATGATCGCGCGTTTACCTGATCTGCAGATAAACTTTTCTTCGTTAAATAGCCGCGTTTCGTAGATATATGAGATCGCGGCGGACAGGAAGAAGATGACTATATTTATCCAGTCGGGTGACTTGCCTATCACTCCGTTATAGGTGTAAAAGAGAACGGGTATCAGGATGATACCGAGAAGGATACCGCGTAGCTTAACGCACCAAAAATCCTCGCGTTCTCGGAAGAAAAAGCTCTGTATTATGGCGAAAATAAACATAGGAACGAAAAGGAGCTTCATATGTTCCCACGTCGATTCGTTTATACCCGATATGGGCGCTATCCATTTTGCCTCGCCGAGCCAATCGTATAAAAAATGCAAAAGCGTTCCTCCGAGGGATGTCACGCCAAAGCCCAGAAGCTGCCAAAGTCCAATAGATCGTTTCATAATCTCTCCGTCAAAATTTGATAATATATTTTATGCCGTTCTTTCATAATATATGCGGATTTTCATTGACACAGCGGTTGGAATTTGTTATAATAAAAGTGAAAATATTGAGCAATTTCGGGAAATATCCGAGAATTGTTTTTTTTGCGGTTTAAACAAATTTTCAAAAAAATATTTTTGAAAGGGAAGGTGGCATATGAAAATTCAATTTATTGGCGCGGCGCATGAGGTGACCGGCAGCTGTACGCTTCTTGAAGTCAATGACCGATATTATTTAGTCGATTGCGGTATGGAGCAGGGAATTGACGTATTTCAGAACGTTGCCTTGCCGATTCCCGCAAGTCAGGTGGACGCGGTGTTCCTGACACACGCGCACATCGACCACTCGGGAATGTTGCCAAGACTTTATAAGGACGGCTTCCGTGGAATCATATACGCAACAGAGGCAACGGCGAAGCTGGCGGATATAATGCTAAAGGATAGCGCGCATATCCAGATGAGCGAGGTCGAATGGAAAAACCGAAAGGCAGAGCGTTCCGGTGAGGAGAACCTTGCTCCGACATACACTCTTGAGGACGCGCTCGGAGCTATCAAGCTCTTCCGTGGTATCAAGTACAACGAGAGGATCACAGTAGCCGCGGGCGTGGATATTCGCTTTACGGATATAGGTCATCTTCTTGGCTCTGCGGCGATAGAGCTTTGGCTCAGAGAGGGAGAGGCAGAAAAAAAGATCGTATTCAGTGGAGACGTTGGAAATACCGATCAGCCGCTCATCAATGATCCTGCGCCCGTTGCGGAAGCGGATTATCTCGTTCTCGAATCCACGTATGGCAGTCGCGATCACGAGCGTAATACTGACACGGTTGAGGTGTTGGCACAGTTTATAGACGATACGCTGACAAGGGGAGGAAACATCATAATTCCGTCCTTCGCGATCGGTCGTACTCAAGAGCTTCTCTATGCCATTCGTGAGATAAAGCAAAGAAAGCTTATCAAGAACACGGATTTTACCGTTTACGTGGACAGCCCCTTGGCTATCGAAGCTACGGAGATATTTTCAAAGTGCGATCTCTCTTGTTTTGATGATGAAACGAGAAAGCTGATCGAAGCCGGAATAGATCCCATCAGATTTGAGGGACTCAGACTGTCGGTTACGGTCGAGGAGTCCAAGCGTATCAACGAAACTCCCGAACCCAAGGTTATTATTTCAGCCAGCGGAATGTGCGAGGCGGGCAGAATACGCCATCACCTCAAGCACAACCTTTGGAGACCGCGGAACCTCATTCTGTTCGTCGGATATCAAGCGGAGGGAACGCTTGGCAGAAATCTCATTGAGGGCGTACAGAACGTGCGGCTGTTCGGCGAGGATATTGTAGTTAGAGCTCAGATCAAGTCACTGAAAGGAACCAGCGGACACGCTGATCAAGCGGGGCTTATCTCGTGGCTTGAAAGCTTTGAAAAGAAGCCTCGCACAGTATTCCTCAACCACGGCAACGAGGAGTCTATCGCAGTGCTTTCCGACGAACTGAAGGAGCGCGGATACGCTGTAGAAGCTCCTTACAGCGGAACCGAGTATGACCTTGCAAAAGGCATTATGACAGCATATACCGAAAAGAAACGTGTAACGGCAGCCGACGTTGCCAAGGCGCGCTCCAGAAAGAACATTGTTCATCGTGATCTCGTCTCTCAGGCGGAGGCGCTTCTCGCACTCGCAAAGCGTTGTGAGAGCCGTCCTAATAAGGAAAACGCAAAGTTCGCAGCGCAGATCAGAGCATTGATGGATAAGTGGGAAAAGTAAAAATTAAAAGGACATCTGTTATTATGATAATGTGCGTCTTTGTCAAGTAGACAGACTAAAAGACAAAATAATTTACAAATTAAGAACCTTTCATCTCCCCCTGCTGCGTGCGCAGCAGGGGGAGATTTTCCTCATCAGAAACGAGGGGGTTGCGGTTCATATATTATTACATTTCAGATTTTAAAGTTACTAAACCGACTATCCTTATCTTGAATTTAATAATACATTTGTAGTAAATATAAAGCATTTCAGAAAGATAAAGCATTTTGATTACGCGTCAACGTAATACTTAAATTCGGTAACGGTAGTATGGAAATATAATTGTTCATACAACGGCCAAAACAGTGCTAATTAAAAGGCTGCTAAAATAATCGGCGGGATACGTCTTTTTTAGGTGTATCCCGTTGTTTTTTACTTGACACATTGTTTGTTTTTATTTATCACCATATTATTAGTTATGGTAAAAACTTTGTATATGTCTGCGGCTTAGGGATTATTCGCAAATGTTTGGTAAAATAATAATACCAAACCCAGTGCGTAAGGAGAGTGTTTTATGAAAAGGATTTTAGACCCAAGAAAAATGCAGGAATTTGAATTCTATTTAAGAAATGAAGAAAGGAGCGAGGCAACGATTGAAAAATATATTCGTGACGTAAGATTTTTTGCTTCATTTGTATGTGAGGCGGAAATCAGCAAGCAAACCGTTCTTGATTATAAAAGTAAGCTTGGCGAGACCTATGCAGTATCAAGTGCAAACTCAATGATAGCGGCCATGAATTGCTTTCTTCGCTTTTGCGGATGGCACGAGCTGTGCGTAAAGCAGTTTAAAATGCAAAGAGAAGTTTACTGTTCGGAGGAAAAAGAGTTGACCCGTGCGGAGTATGTTCGATTGCTTGATGCGGCAAACGCAAAGCATAACGAGCGACTTAATTTGATTATTCAGACGATCTGCGGAACGGGGATCCGTGTGAGCGAACTGCAATATATCACAGTGGAAGCACTGTATAACGGCGAAGCAATCGTGAATTGCAAGGGAAAAAACAGACGTGTGTTTATCGTTCCCGAGCTAAAGAAAAAACTGCTCCGTTACGTGAAGGAGCAGGGAATTAGTATGGGAACGGTATTCGTTACAAGGAGTGGAAAGCCTGTAAGCAGGCATAGCATCTGGAAGGATATGAAGGCTTTGTGTGAGTTTGCAAACGTATCACCGAGAAAGGTTTTTCCTCACAACCTGCGCCATCTCTTCGCCCGCACCTTTTACGGCATTGAAAAGGATATAGCAAAGCTCGCAGATATACTCGGACACGCGAGCATCAATACGACACGTATTTATATCGTCACAACAGGCGCGGAACACAAGCGCAAGATGGAGCATATGAGGCTTATCATATAAAGAAAAAATCCCGATGCGAACACACCGAGACCAAAGACAACATAACGAGAGTTATGTGATATTAGATATTCAAGGTTTTATTAAATATATATTTGATTATACCATAAAATTAGATGAAAATCAACCCGATTTAGAATATTTGTAAGGTTCTCAGTGAATTTTGTTAAAAATTACATAAATAATTGCATGACGAAAAATACCTTTCGTACCTTTTTTTTAAATAACAGATCGAAAGGCTTTTTGTCGTGCAATTTTTTATATAATTTAAACAATTTTAGATATCTGTATTATAAAAATCCGCAAAAACATTGATTTTGTGGCTAGATTGTGATATAATTTATTATATGTCGAAACAAATAATTGGTATCTAATATCACATAACTCTCGTTATGTTGCCTTTAATGCCTTATACCTTTATTGCCGATGGCGGGTTCGAAAAAGCAGCAACTAAGGAATTCAGCTTTGTAGAGGGATTTAGATTGATCTTAAGGCAAATTAAGGAATAAATGAGATCTTGATATATACGATTTTTGAAAAAGGAGGACAATATGCCTAAAAGCAAGCTAATGCGAATCATCTTGATTGCCGGAAGCGTGCTGATCATCGTCGGCGTTTCGTTGATGGGCTGGATGCTCGCAACAGAAGATGAACGAGGCGTAATTGAGATCAAGCTGGAGGACGGCAAAACAGAGTCTCTGGCGTTTGAGGATCTCACTCTCGTGCCCGGCGAAGAATGCGAATATACCATTCAACTTGAAAAAACAAGCGCAAGCAAATACGATTTGGAGCTTGATTTTGTGGAAACTGAGGAAAAGACGCTCAAAAATTACGCACGCGTGAAGATCGTCGCAAATGGTAATGTGATATCCGACGAGCTGCTCGCAGATGCTTTTGAAAATGAAAAAATTTTCTTACATGTTGACTTCGATGAGGGAAAGAACACAGAGCTAAAAATCGTGTATTATCTTCCCATAGAAATTGGTAACGAGGCGAAAAATACCGAGGCTGCTTTTGATCTGTTGTTGACAGCAAGCAACGAGTGAGGTAATTTATGGATAAAGCAAAGATAAAAAGAATATGTAATATTGTACTGAACGTATTTCTATACATATTTCTTGCGATCTGCATCTTTTTTGTATTCCTTGCTGTATTATCAAAAAGAGACTCAGACGGAGCTGCCGAGATATTCGGTTATCAGATGCGTATTGTTTCTTCTGACTCAATGGCGGAGAGCGAGCATACTGACGTATCGGCGTATGAGATAAAAGACATTCCAATACGTTCTATGATATTTGTGAAGGTTATGCCGAAGGATCCCGGGGAAGCAAAAGAGTGGTATCGCGGTCTGAAGGTTGGCGACGTCCTGACGTTCCGTTACGTTTATACAACACAGGTAACCATCACGCACCGTATTACGTCTATTACAGAAAACGAGAATGGTGGATTTACCATTGAGCTTGAGGGGGATAACAAAAGCTCAAAGGACGGCGCTTTGGTACAGAGCATTGATACGTCGATCCCAAACAATACAAACTATGTGATCGGTAAGGTTATGGGACAATCGTATTTGCTTGGTGTTGTTCTTAGCTTTATTATGAAGCCCATTGTTATGGTGCTTATTATAATTATACCTTGTTTTATTATCATTTTGATAGAAGTGTTAAAGATCGTTAGAGTGTTGACTGCAGATAAAATAAAGCGAGATCAAGAGGAAAAGGAACAAAAGGAAAAAGAGCTTGAAGAGCTTCGCAGTAAGCTTGCAGAGCTTGAAAGGGAAAAGACCGATCATACTACCTCTCGATCTACTGTGGCAGAATCAAACGACAAAGAAGAAAGTAAGGAGGATAAAACGGAATGAACGTATTTATAATTATCTTTATGGTCATTACATCGATCTTTGCTATCGGAACCCTTGGATACGTTGCCGTTGACATCGTTCTTGAAATTCGCAATAAAAATAAACCCGAGGAAGAAAAGAAGGAAGCGCCTGTAGTTGTACCCGCTCCCGTCGTTGACTCTGCTCCAGAGGTCATGCCAGAAATCGTAGAGCATATTGACGCCGAAGAAGCAGACGCTATGATATCCGACAGCTTAGCTATGAAAACCGCGAATTACGAAAGCGGTGAGGGACACGGACAGCAAGGAATAATCAACATCGGTGTGCTTGATGATAACTTCAATGCTCACGATGTAATCACTCTTAGTGTTTTGAAAGAAAAAGGACTTATTTCATCCAAGGTTGGCAGAATGAAAATCCTTGCCGACGGAATGCTCAACAAACCGCTTACCGTCAAGGCAGAAAGCTATTCGATTCAGGCGATCAAAATGATCGAGCTTACGGGCGGAACTGTAATTATTCTTAAAGATTGAGTTCGTTATGTATAATGTAGCGTTTCAATAAAAAATCTGTATGAAAGGAGGAGTGACTATGAAAAGTACGAACAGCAAAAGAGTTTTACTTGTTTCCGCTTCAATTATTCTATTGAGTATTACGGTCATCGTCGGAACGACTTGGACGTTGTTTACCGATAAACAAACGGTAACAAACCATTTACAAGCCGGTGATCTTCAGATCACTTTACAAAGAACAGAGCTTACAAAAACGACCTTGGATGATTCAGGATTTCTCGCTGAGAATGTTGTGGTTCAATCGGCGACCGATGATCCTGTGGATTTCTCCGATCCAACTGATGAAAATGTTTTTGGTATAGAAACCAATGAAAAGGGCGAGATTACCGAAAAGATCGTTCCGGGTTCTAAATTCGTTGCGAAAATGAAGATATCCAATAACGAAACAAACAGTGACGTAGCATATGACTACTGGATCGAGATCAAGTTAAACGTAACAGGACTTTCCGAGAAAGAGGTTGAGGCGTTAATGCTTGACGAGCAGCTGCAAATTTCTGTTGACTCAGAGCTTGATGTTGATCCTGAACCGCAGACACTGGATAAGGGATTAAACGTAGGAAGCAAGGATTCACCAATCGGAACACTTACTATCGGTGATTCTGATACATTTACCGTTACGATGGAATTTCTAAGTCGGAGGCCAAGCGGTCTTAGGAAGACAAATT
>JAZRUP010000005.1:0-2956 GCA_045652645.1 Eubacteriales bacterium
GCTTGCGGTGGATGAGGAGACACTTTTAGTATCATCTCTCGTACTGTAAACCGTATAAAATCTTTATTTTATATTAGGTGAAGTCTGTTTTTTGACCTATAGTTTTGTCTTAAGGTATCTCCTCATCCGTCGCTAACGCGCCACCTTCCCCATCAAGGGAAGGCTTTTTTGACCGCTCTCTCGCTGACAGATGTGAGGATAAACGAAAATTGTTAATTAGAATACCTTTATCTCTTCAAATCACTTTCGCTCAATCCAAGCTTGTTCAAAATATCGTAGCATATAATATTAAATCTCTCATTTATATCTTCGTTTGAATATCTAAGCACCGTTATTCCCAAGGAATTAAGAAAAGCGTCTCTCTTTCTGTCTGCTTCTGCGTTTTCTTCTATTTTGTGCTGCCTGCCGTCTATTTCGATGGCGATTCCTTTACTCGATATAAAAAAGTCTATAATATAATTGTCGATATTTTTCTGTCTGTTTACCGTTACAGGTAATTCCTTTAAGAAATCATACCACAGATGCTTTTCTTCATCTGTCATATTTTTTCTCAATGCTTGGGCGTTTGATATTAATTTCTTATTGTATTTATACATTGTAAAATGAAAATCTTCCTGCATTCCGCATTCTTTCAACAGCCGTTTCAGATCGTTTTCAACAACCGCATTATCGGTTTTCATCATACGGAAAGCCCTGCCGAAAAGCTGTTAACTTGTCCTTGATTTTACAGTAAATACAACAGATATGAAGTTTTCAACAGCCTGTTGATAACTCTTGTTAAAAACTTGTTTTCAAGGAGTTTTCAACAAACTTTTGGGGTTATTTACAGACTTTTCAACAAGCTGTCAATAACTTTCCGACAAAATATCTTATATATCGAGGTTTTCCGCGTACTTCGCGTTCTCCTCAATGAACACACGCCTCGGCTCTACCTTGTCACCCATAAGAATGGAGAACATCCTGTCGCACTCGAGCGCGTCATTAAGAGTTACTTTAAGCAGAGTCCTCTTCTCGGGGTCCATCGTGGTATCCCAGAGCTGCTCGGGGTTCATCTCACCAAGACCTTTATATCGGTCAGCTTCGGCATTTCCGCCCATCTCGGCGATAAGCCTGTCCTTTTCGTCGTCCGTATATGCGTATTTTTCCTGCTTACCCTTCCTTACTCTGTAAAGCGGCGGCTGCGCGAGGAAGATATGTCCCTCGTCGATCAGCTGGCGCATATGGCGGAAGAAGAAGGTCAGAAGCAGTATTCTGATGTGAGAACCGTCGACGTCGGCATCCGCCATTATGATGATCTTGCCGTATCTTAGCTTAGCTACGTCAAATTCCTCGCCGATACCGCATCCGAGAGCCTGGATTATAGGCAGGAGCGAGAGGTTTGAATAGACCTTATCAACTCTCGTTTTCTCGACGTTAAGTACCTTACCGCGCAAGGGCAATATGGCTTGGAATTTACTGTTACGTCCCATCTTCGCGGAGCCTCCCGCGGAATCTCCCTCAACGAGATACAGCTCTGTAAGCTCAACGCTCTTTTCTTGGCAATCGGCGAGCTTTCCGGGAAGAGTAGAGCCCTCAAGCAGACCCTTACGTCTCGTCGCCTCACGGGCTTTTCTTGCCGCCTCACGGGCGCGTGACGCCGAGAGAGCCTTATCGATGACCGTTTTACCCACTGCGGGGTTCTCCTCAAGATATTCGGCAAATTTGGACGTTACGAGCGAATATACGAAGCTACGCATCTCGCTGTTACCGAGCTTTGTCTTTGTCTGACCCTCAAACTGCGCGTCCGTAAGCTTTACGGATACGACAGCGGACAGACCCTCGCGGACGTCCTCACCCGATAGATTCTTATCGGAGTCCTTAAGTGAGCCGATACGTCTCGCGTAATCGTTCAGCACCTTCGCAAGTCCCGTTTTAAATCCTATGTCGTGCGTACCGCCCTCAATGGTATTTATGTTGTTTGCGAAAGTCAGTATCGTTTCGTTATAGCTGTCGTTATATTGGAAAGCGACCTCCGCGACGTAGTCCTCGCGCTCAGCTCTCATATAAACGACGTTCTTGTGAAGCACCTCGCCGTGCTTCTGCTCGTTGAGATACTCAACGAACGATTTTATACCGCCCTCGTAGATAAGGTCGGTCTCAACGGGCTCGTCTCCGCGCTCGTCGATAAGAACTATATTGACGCCCGCGTTGAGGAACGCCTGCTCGCGCATACGGTTGAGGAGTATCGTGTAATCGAACTCCGTTTCCTCAAAGATCTCGGGGTCGGGCTTAAAGCGGCAGTAAAGTCCGCGTCCGTCAGTCTCACCAGCGTCGGTGAACGGCTCAACGACCTTTCCGCGCTCGAATTTCATCGTGTATTTATGGCCGTCGCGGCAGTTCTCTATCTTAAGCCACTCGGACAGCGCGTTAACAACAGAAGCGCCAACGCCGTGGAGACCACCGGATACCTTATAACCGCCGCCGCCAAATTTACCGCCGGCGTGCAGCACAGTAAATACAACTTCCAGTGCCGGCTTACCGGTCTGTGCCTGGATATCCACGGGGATACCACGGCCATCGTCGGTAACGGTGATGGAATTGCCGGGATTAATGGTCACAGTAATATGCTTACAGTAGCCTGCCAGTGCTTCGTCGATGGAGTTATCCACGATTTCATACACCAGATGATGCAGGCCAGAAGAAGAAGTGGAGCCAATGTACATACCAGGGCGCTTACGGACGGCTTCCAAGCCTTCCAGCACCTGTATTTGTTCGGCGCCATATTCTTGTGTTACTTTCGTTTCGTCAGACATAAATGCCTCCTATAGTATTGGGTAAAGTGCTTATAGCACCTGACCCGCCTTAATTTCAACGGTTTTTCCCAGTTTGGTAAACCGGCCGGGTTCGCAGCAGGTGATGAACACCTGTCCTTTATCAATTTGATTCAGCACAAAATCTTGCCGACCGGGATCCAGTT
>JAZRUP010000006.1:0-1854 GCA_045652645.1 Eubacteriales bacterium
GTCGCGTAGCGACTGGGGGATTGTTTTCTGCTATTTGGGGCTTTTTACAACCCCCCCGCCAGCCTTCGCCTCCCACCTCCCTTTACACAAGGGAGGCTTTTTCTTAGTCCCATTATATCACAAATCGGCAGAGAAAGCAAGTTCCATGCCGATATTTTGTACCCTCTATTTCTCCGCTAAGAATGCAGAGAGAAGCCGATGTTTTTTGTTTTGATGTACTCTAAACGGAGATCGAACGGAAGTTTTCGAGCTTGCGAGAAAATCTTCCCAAAGCATACGAGCCCCGCGAGTATGCTTGATTCTCTGTACGAGGCAACAAACGTAACAAATCCGAACTATTTCGTCAATCGAAATTGGTTCGGATTTGTTTTTTAATATTCTACAATATTTTTTAATACATCGAATTTGCTTGCATATAGTCGTAGATCATCTTACCGTGAGCCTGTTCTTCCTTTTGAATATGATTGAGAATATTTCTTAGCTGTTCGTCCTTGAACTCAAAAATACAGGTGTTGTATAGTGACGACACGTGTTTTTCGGACGTGAGGGTATCAGTGCAAAGATAGCAATCGTTTTGCTTTTCGGGGTCTTCGGCGGATGAATACTTCGCGGAGAACGAGGGCGTCTGCTGTGAACCGCCGCCCATAGTGGGCACGGAGCCGCCCGATATCTGATTCAGAGTGTTATAGTGTCCTTGCTCGACTGTCGCTATCTGCGTAAAAAGGTTTTTGAGCTGTGGGTCGCACGCTGACGCTGAATATTTTGTGTATTTGTCAACACAGAGCTTCTCCTGATCCTTGAGGTCTTTGAGTAAGGTGGTTTCTTTTTGAGTAAGCTGCATTTTTAAATTTCCTTTCAAAATTTTGGATTACGGTGTTATTTTTTCCGCGTTGAAGCGGTTTTATTCCGATTTTTTTATTATTTAAACGTTTTTCCGCCGACAGAGGTGAAGTTGACCTTATTCGCTTGCTTTCTTTTTTTCAGGACGCAAAGGGACGCGCAAGGGCTCTGCCCTTTACCCGCTTAAGAAACTTTTTTGAAAAAAAGTTTCTTAAGAATCTTCAAAAAACTTTAAAAAGGCTTAGTTTGTCTTATTCATTTGCTCGCGAAGCGAAGCGAGCGCGGCGTCAAGTCCGCCGAGTGAGCCTATAAGCCCAAGCTTGACCGCTTCCTCACCGTCAATAATGCTTCCGATATCATTAGCCATCTCGTCGGGGCGCATCATAAGCTCTGTGAGCTTTTCACGTGATATTTTTGAATGATCGGTGACAAATCTTACGATACGCTCCTGCATTTCTTTAAAATAATTGTACGTCTGAGGTGAGCCTATTACCGTTCCGCTTATTCTGACAGGGTGGATTGTAAGTGTCGCCGACGGTACTATAAACGACCGTTTTGCCGATACGGCAAGCGGTACTCCTATTGAATGTCCGCCGCCGAGAACGAGCGATACCGTCGGCTTTTTCATCGAGGCTATCATTTCCGCGATGGCAAGACCCGCCTCGACGTCACCGCCCATAGTATTGAGGACTATGAGAAGTCCCTCGATCTCATCCGACTCCTCAATACCGACAAGAAGCGGTATAACGTGCTCGTATTTCGTGGCTTTTTGGTTCTCGCCGAGGATATAGTGACCCTCTATCTGACCGATTATGTTGAGGCAGTGTATGCTCTCACGCGAATTTTTCGTTGATATGCTCCCATCAACAAGCTCTTCAAGCTTTTCCCCGTCAGTCAGCTCTTCCGTCTCTTTTTCTTTGTTTTTTTCCATTTGGTTTATCCTTCTGTGATTTGTGTTATTATTATGTGTTATTATATTATGGGTTATTATTATGGGGGTTCCACCCCCAGACC
>JAZRUP010000007.1:0-8513 GCA_045652645.1 Eubacteriales bacterium
CCTCGTTCAGCTCAATTCCAAGACCCGCCTTGTCACCGATTTTGATTCGTCCGTTCTCATAAATGAGGTTTTCGTTCGTGATCAATCTTCTGTAATCAACGTCGGAGTACATGATCTCCAGTATGCAGAAATTGGGACAGCAGGCGGCTATCTGCAAGGTTGCCGCATTGGCAACGGGTCCCGAGGGATTGTGGGGTGAAAAAGGAATATAGTGCGCCTCGGCTATTGCCGCAAGCTTCTTAAGCTCCATAATGCCCCCGGCGTGAGAGATATCGGGCTGGATATAGTCTGCCGCGCGGAGTCGGAAAAGCTCATTGTAATCAAATCGGGTATAGAGACGCTCTCCCGCCGCTATGGCCACGGGAGATTTGTCGCGCACCGCCTTGAGCGCCTCCAGGTTATTGGGAGGAACAGGCTCTTCAAGCAGCATTGGCTTAAACTGCGCCACCTCTTGCGCAATCTTTATTCCGGTAGGAACGTCAAAGCGACCGTGTGCCTCGATAAGCAGATCGACCTTGTCGCCAACCGCTTCCCGCACTGCCGCAATACAGCGGAGTGCTTTGTCAAGATCAGCGTTTGATATCTGCAAGTAGCTCTTTCCAAAAGGATCCCACTTCATAGCGGTAACGCCGCGCTCGACCGCCGCGCGCGCCTTTTCCCCAAATTCCTCGGGCTCCTTAGCTCCCGAAAACCATCCGTTGACATATATACGGCAGCTCTCGTTGACCTTTCCGCCCAAAAGCTGATACACCGGTACTCCAAGCGACTTTCCGAGAATGTCCCACAGTGCCATTTCGACCGCTGACAGCGCGCTCATCAAAACTGCGCCGCCACGCCAATATGCGTCACGGTATATGTCGTGATAATGCTTTTCTATCTGTCGAGGATCCTTCCCAACAAGATAACTCTTTATATGCTCCACTGCGCCAACCAGCGCTTTTTCCTTATATTCGAGTGTTCCCTCTCCAACACCGTCAATACCCTCGTCGGTATAAACCTTTACAAATACCCAGTTGGTGCGGAAACAATCAACAACAAAAGTCTTTATATCAGTTATTTTCATATTTCATCAAATCTCTGTTTCTTTATATATTTTTAAGATCAACCTATTATCGGCATTAAAGCTCTCAGGAGAAAGCTCATCAAACATACCGACATGATATGGCACTGCGCGTTTGGCGCGACAATCACGGCTGAACCTTACCGCGTCATCAACGTTCATATTGTTACCAACACCGTTTATAGGCAGAAATACCACGTCTATGTTCTCGGGCAGGTCCCCGAATATTTCACTGCTGTAAAGTGTATCTCCCGTGATGTAATATTTTTTGTTGTCCAACAGATCCTCAATAATGACGCCGATCGCAAAGTCATCGCTGTGCTCCGCCTTGACCGCTGTAAAACGGAAACCGTACTCTGTCCAGCTCGTATGTCTGTTAAACCGAACATAATTATGACCTCCGCCCTCAATTCTTGCCTTTTTCCATACAGATGTAGGTGAAAGCACGGTCATTTTTTTGTCAGTTTTCTTCAAAAACAAAGGAGCTGTCTCAGGATCATAGTGGTCAAGATGATCGTGAGTAAATATCATAACGTCGGGCGTTATTTTAAAAAGCTCTTCATTTACAGGTTGTCTGCGGTAATTCTTCGGTTCGACTTTTTCAACACTGTTCGAGAGATAAGGATCTATCATGATCTGTACGCCGCCTCTCTCAAGAAGAAGACCTGCCTGTCCAAGCCATGTAATATTCATAAGGCTCTCCTTATCTAAACAATACAGCCAAAGGCGCGTCGGTTATGGGGATGTTCTTGAGTCTTATTCCTCCGTTGCCCAAATCGTCGATCATTTCCTCGGGCAGCTTGTACAGACTTCCGTCCTTGAGATCGCATATACGGATGTCGTCATTCTTTTGTCCGTATACGCACCAGCTTGCGGTTCCTTCGAAAGTCTCGGTAAGAATATCCGACTTCTTCCAATAGATCATTGCCGTGCTTCCGTCGTCAAGCCTAAAACTGTAGATCTGAATGTTTTTTTCTTCACAGTCAAGACCATTGACACGTCTGGACGGACGTACTCCGATAACATATGGAATATCCTCGGCGCGCACATTTCCTCTCAGCAGAGAAGCAAGCGCCGACAAAGCGTAATAAGAGGGTTTTTCGGAATAATTACCCGTAGATCTGCCGTCCTCGTCGAATTCCGCGCTTATAACACCGAAATATCCGTAATCCAGATAGCTTGCCCTGTTACCTACAAGACCGTTAAGAGCTTCTATCATATCCATAGTTGAGAAATACGACGTAAATTCAAGGCCCTCGTGAAGGTCGCATATAAGAGTCCTCAAAAGCATCTTGACCTGCTTCTCCTGTGTCCAAGCAAAGCCGTGCATTGCTCCGTTGCCGTCGCTTCTCGACTGCGAGCCTGTTTCACCCTGTATAAGCTTTATGTTGGGATTGTATAAATTTACGAGATTACGAAGAGAAGCTATATTTCCCGCTCTGCGAGCATCGTTTGAGGAATAGTTGTGGAATGTAATGTAATCTATGTATTTATAGACCCCTGTAACCAGCGCATCGTTTATCCACTTCAGATTTGCTATATGACCAACCGCAAATCCGGCGATCTTTGCCTCGCTGTCAACCTTCTTTATAACCTTGGCGGTTTCACTTGCGAAGATTCCGTATTCGCGAGCGTTTCTTTCGTTGTCAATATTCTCCTTTGAAACGCCAATATGCTTCCACGAATACGTGCAGTCAGGTTCGTTCCATATTTCGTAAAGAGATATTCTGCCCTTATAATGATTGACAGTTGCTTCAACGTAAGCAAGCCACGCGTTCATTTCCCTTTCCGTCTCAACGGGAGGACAGCCTACAGCACCGTAAGTTGTCTTTCCCAACTCGGTATAGATCGGGTTTCCATAACAAAGACACAGCCAGGGCTCCATACCGCGGGTTATCAGATTATCTACGATATCGTCAAGCCACGAGAAATCATATACGCCCTCTTCCTTCTCGGTCTTCATCCATCCCGATTGTAAACGGATCTTCTTTACACCTATTTTTGAAACCTTATCGTATGCCTTGTTAGGATCAAAAACATCGCGGTCAAGTTTTTCAAATCCTATTCCCAAACGAGAAAAAGGGATCTTGTCCGCACCGTCAAACTTCAGCATACCGTCTTTTATCAAGCGCTCCATAAAAAACCTCCCAAAAATTTTCAAAAGCTATTTACAACGTAATAAACATTTGATATAATTACATTGTAATTTTCATTATATCACTATTATTTTCGCCCGTATAGGCATATTTTTAATATATTTTATCATAATATTACGATTTGGAGCTTTATATGTTACTTACCGAAGCCGAACTTTCGATCGGAGTTTTTGACAGCTCTGTTCTGAGAGGCGGACAAACGAAAAGTCAGGAAAGAAAAGTGGAATGCTTTGAGTTAGAGCTGTTTCACAATGACGGAGGCACAAGCCACATCAACGGCAAAGCATATCCCGCTCGCAGGGGAATGCTGCTTTGCGCCAAGCCAAACAGTATACGTTACAGTGATTTTCCCGTGCGTTGCAGCTTTATTCGATTATTTCACGCAAAAGGCAGGACAGAAGATATCGAGGCGATCCTTTCGTCGCTTCCTGACTGTATGTATATCGACGATATTAACGCTATAGAAAAGCTTTTATCGCTCTTTTCAAAATCGATCTCGTATCTCATATCCTCTTCTTTTGATACACACGCGCTCCTTAAGCTCAATTCTACCTTTTTGGAAATACTCTCCTACTATAAATATCTGTATCAAAAGCCCGATCAAACAAGCTCAAAGCAACAGATGTCCCAACCTATATATAAGGTATATGAATATATAAACGAACATTTTACGTCTGACTGTTCGCTGAAAGCACTCGCCGAAACAGTCAATCTCTCTCCCAACCATCTGCATATCATATTCAAGAAAAACGTTGGAATAACCCCATATGAGTACGTTTTATCCAAAAGGATAGACTGGACAAAAAAGCTTATTATAGCAGGAGAAAAAAGTATGCTGGAGATCGCGCTTGAAACAGGCTTTTGCTCACAGTCACACTTTAATAAAGTTTTCAAAGAACAAACAGGAGTTACCCCCACCGAATTCAGGAAACAACTGTGGGACAGATATTGAATGTAAAGCCGTATCAATAATTAAAAACTCATTGTTGACAATTTGTGTCTTTTGTGATAAAATGTAGAAAGATTTGACTGTCAATTTCTTGGTGTAAAGCATGCCGGACCTTAGTCAAATTCTATAGTCAAAAATTATTTATTTTTATTTAGGAGGTCTGTCTAATATGGGAAGACTTGAAAATGCGCTTCGTTATTATAACGAAAGAGCTGAGTCCTCGCGTTTGCGCGAAGAAACCGGAATTGAACTTAATCGAAAGGGCAATGCCGAAATTACAATATCTGTTGCTGACGGGCAGCCTATGCCCGAGGAGATAACCCTTGAGGTAGAACAGAAAAACCACGAATTTCGCTTTGGAGCTAACCTTTTTATGTTGGATGAGCTCGAAACGCCCGAAAAAAACGCTATCTACCGTCAGAAATTCCCCGAAATCTTTAATCTTGCCACTCTTCCGTTCTATTGGAACACTCTTGAGCCCGAACGAGGCAAGCCCCGCTTTGCCGCCGATTCCCCCAAGATCTATCGCAGACCGCCTATTGACCTCTGCGTTGATTATTGCCGCGAAAACGGTATCGAGCCTAAATGCCACTGCCTTAACTACAATATGTTTGCCCCTGAATGGATCAAGGGAATGTCCGATGCCGAATATCGAAAAGCTCTTGATGAGCGTATGCGCGCTATTGCCGAACGGTATGCTGACGTGATCCCGAGCTTCGAGGTAACCAACGAAACGATGAACGCCGAAAGGTCAGATCGCCGCGATTTCTGGAACGCTGATGATTACCTTGACTGGACTTATCGCAAAGCAGACCAATATTTCCCGCATAATCACCTGATAATCAACGAGGCTTTCTCCAAGATACTGGTTGATATGGGTCACAACAACCGCAATCCTTACTATATGTTGATCGAACGCTTGCTCCGCAACGGCATTACGCATCTCGATTCGATAGGTATCCAATTCCATTCTTTCTTTGCCCCGGAATTAGAAGAAAAAGCGGCATCCAGACGCTACAATCCCGATTGGCTCTTCGGTTTAATGGATCTCTACGCGCGCTTCAACATCGCCGAGCAGATCACGGAAATGACCATTCCTTCTTATTCTAACAGCGAAGAGGACGAACATGTTCAGGCTGAGTTGCTTACGTCGCTATACCGAACCTTCTTCTCTCATCCTGCCATGGAGGCTATTATTTACTGGAATGTTGTCGATGGCTACGCACATGTTAACTTGAAGGATCCTGAGGCTATCCGCGCCTCGCAGGGAGATATGACGCTCGGCGAAAACAAATACTACGGCGGTCTCCTCCGTTTCGATATGAGCGAGAAGCCGGCATACACTGCGCTTAAAAAACTTATACGCGAGGAATGGCATACTTCATTGCGCGTTCCTGTAATAGACGGAAAAGCTAACTTCCGCGGATTCTATGGTGATTATCGCATCGTTGCCCATACAGGTGACAAGTCTGTTCCGTTCGACTTTACGATGAGCAAGAACAAACCCGCTTCCGCAAGCATCATACTGTAAGTTTTATAAACTTTCGAAGGCAAAAAGAAAACTCGTCAAATAATACGCTATTTTTATTATTCCCTCGCGCACCTGCGCTTGGTATAATGATACCGTAAACAAAAAATACATACTCACAAGGAGAAAAAAGTTATGGCACGTTTTACATTACCCCGTGATCTCTATCATGGAAAGGGCGCGCTTGAAGCGCTGAAAACTCTCAAGGGAAAGCGCGCAATGGTTTGCGTCGGCGGAGGCTCTATGAAGCGCTTCGGTTTCCTTGATAAGGTAGTTTCCTACCTTAAGGAAGCAGGTATGGAGGTTGAGCTCTTTGAAGGTATTGAGCCCGACCCTTCCGTTGACACCGTTATGCGCGGTGCTGAGGCTATGGCGAAGTTCCAACCCGACTGGATCGTAGCGATCGGCGGAGGTTCGCCTATCGACGCGGCAAAGGCAATGTGGATCAAATACGAATATCCCGAGATCACTTTTGAAGAAATGTGCGTAGTATTCGGAATTCCCGAGCTTCGCAAGAAGGCTCGCTTCTGCGCGATCCCCTCTACTTCCGGTACTGCTACCGAGGTTACTGCTTTCTCCGTTATCACAGACTATAAAAAGGGTATCAAATATCCTCTCGCTGACTTCGAGATCACTCCCGACGTCGCGATCGTTGACCCTGAGCTTGCTGAGACTATGCCGAAGAAGCTCACCGCTCACACCGGTATGGACGCTATGACTCACGCGATCGAGGCATACGTTTCCACCGCGAACTGCGAGTTCACAGATCCTCTTGCGATCTTTGCTATCAAGATGATCCAAGAAGACCTTGTTGCATCCTACAACGGCGACATGACAAAGCGTGCTTCTATGCACAACGCTCAGTGCCTTGCGGGTATGGCATTCTCAAACGCTCTTCTCGGTATCGTTCACTCTATGGCGCACAAGACCGGCGCTGTATTTGAGGATCTCGGCGCGCACATCATTCACGGCGCAGCTAACGCTATGTACCTGCCCAAGGTCATCGCCTTCAACGCTAAAGACGAGACCGCAAAGAAGCGTTACGGCGTGATCGCTGATTATATGGGTCTTGGCGGAGCTAACGACGACGAGAAGGTTGCAAAGCTTATCGCTTACCTCCGCGGTATGAACGATGCTCTTAATATTCCTCAGTGCATCAAGAACTACGGCGCCGATGCTCTTCCCTGCGAGCAGGGATTTGTTCCCGAGAACGTATTCCTTGAGAGACTTCCCGAGATAGCAAAGAACGCGGTTGCAGACGCTTGCACCGGCTCCAACCCCAGAGCTATCTCTGTCGAGGAAATGGAAAAGCTTCTTAAGTGCTGCTACTACGACACCGAGGTCGATTTCTGATAACAGGTAAACCGTACAGATACATAAGTACAACGAGAGGGCCGGCGATAAGATCGCCGGCCCTCAAAATTTGCTTTGAAACAAGCAAAGAAAATCGAAATCGGTTGAAAAGTTCAAGAAAATATGATACAATGAACTCATCAATAAATAATAATTTGACGAGGAATGGTATGTTCAGGGATCTAATTAGAAAGAAGCAACAGCTCTCACAGGTTGAGTGTAAGGAAATATTAAAGAAAGAGGTGCGGGGCGTGCTTGCTGTCAACGGTGACAACGGTTATCCGTACGCTCTGCCTATCAATTTTTATTTCGATGAGGTAAACAATAAGATCTATTTCCACAGCGGAAAGGTCGGACATAAGCTTGACGCGATCGCCGGCAACGACAAGGTCTCGTTCTGTGTTTATGATAAGGGCTATCACAAGGACGGTCATTGGTCACTCAATATAAGAAGCGTGATCATATTCGGACGTATTCACGTTGCGGACGATTGGCAGGACGAGCTAATGGTAGCTTTTTGTAAGCGCTTTACAGACGATGAGGAATATATTTTCAACGAGATCGAACAATACAGAAGCAACACCGTAGTTCTTTGTCTTGACATCGAGCATATGACGGGAAAACTCGTCAACGAAGCGTAATGATCACTCGTTCTGCCTTTTCTTCATCCTCTGCCAACTGATAAATCCGTAGATATCATTGACCAAAAATGCCACAAAGCAGACAATTACCGATATATACCGAATATCAGAAACGCTTGCGAGTATCCATAAAATTATGAGAATGATGTCGTTTGCCGCATAAGCTAAAGCAAAATACGGACTTCTGCGAAAGGTAAGATACACCGCGAGAAAGCTCGTTGTTACCGAGAGCGTGCTCGGCAAAATATTGGCAGTATCGAAGTAATCTAAAATGAAATTGAAAACAACCGTTACTGCTATTGTTGCGAGCCACATAAATAACCGTTCAAAACGCCCAAGCTCGTTCACCTTCACCTCAGCTCTGTTACCCTTGTAAGGGTTACGCAGCCAAGAGATGAGAGAAAAAATTGCCATCGGCATCGTCATTCCAAGATAGGTGATCATCTCGCCGTAATACGCGAAGGTGTAGGATATAATTCCGTATAGCAGGCTGAAAACGACCATAAGCAACTGCCCGAAGGGATTGCCCTTGGCATTGAATATCAGAGAGGTCGCGCCGATAAGTGAAGAGATAAGCGTGAGATAGTTCGCTCGATCAAAAGCAATAAAGGAAACGATGATCAAAGAAATTGATGAACACCAAAGTATAATTTCAAGCTTTGAAAAGCAGGAAAGTATCTTTTTCATATAACCTCCAAAAAAATAAGCATCCGCGCACACATCTTCTAAGACCTAACGATGTGTAAACGAATGCATACGCATTATGCTACCCGGTGGCAGTTATTTTTCTAAATTATATCACAATATAAGTCAAATGTCAATAAAA
>JAZRUP010000008.1:0-4842 GCA_045652645.1 Eubacteriales bacterium
TGTACCGGTATTTATTTGACCCGAAATCACTCCGCAAAAGGATAATCCCTTGCGGTTTGACGCATCGCTTTGATCACCGCTTGTGTCTTTTTTGCTCCGAATATCGCAGTGCCCGCAACTATGACGTTAGCGCCCGCCGACGTACAAAGCCCAACATTGTCAGCGTTGATTCCGCCGTCCACTTCAATATTGAGCGGTATTCCGAGCTTGTTTGCGAATCTGCGGAGCTTTCTTACTTTGTCAAGCGTTTCGGGAATAAGCTTCTGTCCGCCAAATCCCGGAACAACAGTCATAATAAGAACCATATCGCAAAGCCCCTCTTCAACAAGAGGAAGTATCTCCTCTACGGGTGTTGCAGGAGAGATGGAAATACTCGCCTTGACCTCGTGTTCTTTGAGATATGTAAGAATTTCACGCGGATTTTCAACAGCCTCATAATGGAATGTAATAATATCCGCGCCTGCTTTGATAAAGTCATCAATATAACGTTCAGGTTTTATTATCATAAGATGAACGTCGAAAATAAGCATACTCGACTTACGAAGCGACGAGATAAGACCCGGTCCGAAGCTTATATTTGGAACAAAATTTCCGTCCATAACGTCAAGGTGAAGATAATTTGCTCCCGCATCCTCGACACGCTTTACCTCTTCTCCAAGCTTTGTGTAATCTGCCGCCAAAAGCGACGGTGAAATATATATCATAATATTTTTCCTTTCATAAAAAATTATATTTTGTTTTGCGTCTGTCAAACGACGTTTTACGACATAAACTATAGTGTACATACGCGGCATTCGGCATCAATGATATTAAAAATCAAAGACGTAAGAATAAAACCGATGCCGCGTACCGCGTTTTGGGCATCGATTTTTCGGTGCCCGCTTGCTTTATCTTTTTTCTATAAGGCAAACGGCTTTTGCGGCAATTCCCTCTCCTCTGCCCGTAAAACCGAGTTTTTCCTCGGTCGTTGCCTTAACACTGACATCATCAAAGGAAACACCTGCCGCCACGGCAATGTTTTTTCTCATATTTTCGATATGAGGCGCGAGCTTCGGCGCTTGAGCCACCACGGTTGAATCGATGTTTATAATATAATATCCTTTTTCTTTCAAGCACTCGACAACTCTTTTTAAAAGAAGCAGGCTGTCCGCCCCCAGATACGCGGGATCGTTGTCAGGAAAAAGCTTTCCTATGTCACCGAGTGCCGCCGCGCCGAGAAGCGCATCCATTATTGCGTGAACCAGAACATCCGCGTCGGAATGTCCCGCAAGACCCTTTTCATAAGGAATATCTACACCGCCAAGGATAAGCTTACGGTCATCCGTCAGTCTGTGAACGTCATACCCTTCACCGATCCTCATTTTCTCCCTCCTTTTCTTCTCTAAAAGCAAGTATGGCTTTTGCAAAAATAAGGTCTTCAGGAGTAGTTATTTTTATGTTTTCCCTACCACACTCAACAAGACGTATAGAATTAAAGCCGACGTTTTCCGCAAGAGAACAATCATCCGTTCCATAAAAGCCTTTTTGCTTCGCGGTAAACGATGCGGCACGATAAAGATTCGCGTCAAACACTTGCGGTGTCTGAGCAAGCCAAACATTATTTCGATCCATTGTTTCGGTAATAAACCCTTTTCCCTTTTCGGTACGCTTCACAGTATCAACCGAAAGAGTCGCCGCTGTCGCCGCCTTGTAAATATACGCCTCTCTGCAAACCTTTTCTACCATTTCGGGAGTTATAAGGCATCTCGCACCGTCGTGTATAGCAACGAAATCCGTTTTGTCGGATATTTCGAGAACTCCCTTAAAAACAGACTCTTGTCTGGTCTCTCCTCCGGGAATAACGGCAACGACCTTATTAAATTTATATTTTTCACAAAGCTCAATAACAGCCTCAATATCCTCATGACGCGTAACGATAACGATCTCTTTTATACATTCAGACTTTTCAAAAGCATCAACGGTTCGAGCAAGAACAGGCATTCCGTTAAGAATGGTAAATTGCTTGTTCTCCCCCTTCATTCTTGAGGAATTTCCCGCCGCGGCAATAATCGCCGCAGTAGATCTGTATTTTTCTTTACCGCCAACCGCGCGTATAACGTCCGCGGTCTTATGAACTATTTTCTCTATTTTTTTCATAAATTATTTTATAAGGTCGTTTAACATCGCGACTCGTTTTGCGTGCTTTCCGCCAATGTAATCCGTGTCCACAAAAGCATCGGTAAGCTCAAAAGCAAGTCCTTCGCCGATCACTCTCGCGCCAAAGCACAATACATTAGCGTCATTGTGTTTCCTCGTCAGCTTTGCGGAATATATGTCAGAGCAACAAGCCGCGCGTATACCCGCATGTTTGTTTGCCGCAATAGACATACCTATTCCCGTTCCGCAAACCAAAATTCCCAGCTCACATTCACCGAGCTGTATCTTCTTGCAAAGCGCGTCTGCATAAACAGGGTAATCACAGCTGTCAATAGAGTCGGTACCGACATCGACAACAAGTATTCCTCTCTCCTCAAGGTGATCAATTACCTTGAGTTTAAGCTCATATCCCGCGTGATCCGAACCTATAACGATCTTTTCAATGTTCATTTTTTATTTATTACCTTTCTCCAAATTTTCAAGCGACCCTGACTCTCTTTCAAGTCTTTCTCTCTCCGCTTGAGAGAGCCTTAAATAAACGGGGGTAAGCTCAATATCCATTGTCCTTACACCATTATTATAATCCGTAAGTGCGCATTGAGCTACCGCATATCCAGATTGATATACATATCTTTCGGGAACAACAACAGCATCAACTCGCCCTGCAAATCCTCTATAAGTAATATCAGCCCCGTCTCCGCAAAGATATACTCTTCCCTTATTTGTAAGCTCCTCGCAAAGCTCCTCTATAGCGAGCGCTCTGTCTTCACAAATTCTTGCGCCGTCCGACCCAAACAATGCATTATAAACCTGACCGCGCCTCGCGTTCATAACGGGACAGATAATGCCGCCGCAGCCTTGTATATTATAAGCAAGTGAGCGAAGAGTAGAGATACCTATACAAGGCTTATCACTTCCAAAAGCGAGTCCTTTTATTGTTGCCGCTCCTATTCTTACCCCTGTAAACGATCCGGGTCCTGCTGAGCACGCGAAAACATCTATGTCTTTTGCCGTTAAGTTCAACCTTTTCAGCATCGACTCGATCATAGGCAATATTGTTTCGCTATGAGTATTTCCGTTGTTAACTGTGAACTCGGATAACAGCTTTTCATCGTCACACACGGCGACAGACGCTGTCAGCGCCGTGCTGTCAAGTGCTAGTATTTTCATCGATCCACCCCTATCAAGCTGACAGTGATCTTTCTGTCATCGTTTCCGTTTCCTAAAATATCAACTCTTACAAATCTCTCAGGAAGTGCGTATTCAATATTATCTGCCCATTCGCAAATAATAATTCCGTCCCGTTCCTGATAATCATAAAATCCCGTAGAATAAAGATCATCATCATCAGTAACACGCCAAACATCGAAATGATATACGTCGGGACTGCCTCTATATTCATTTACAAGAGCAAAAGACGGTGATCTTACCGTCGCGTTTGTGCAAAACACGGAGCAAAAACCTCTTGTAAAAGCGGTTTTCCCCGCGCCGAGATCTCCGCATAGCGCAATAAACCTCGGAATATTGTTATCAGCTAAAACAAGTTCACCCAAAGATCTGCCGATCTTCTCGGTAGCTTCGACAGAATCCGATATTGTTTTTAAAATCTCTCGCATAGTTTTCTCCGGGTCGTTTTCGAAAATAATTCAAAAATCTTAATATTATTTAATATTATAACACATTTTTTGATTATTGTAAAGCACTAAAAACAAAAAATACCGAACGGAACATCCGATCGGTATTTTGACTTTTTAATTCTTTTTAGGCTCGTCAAATTCTTCAAGATGAGCCATAACGTATGCCATCATTCGGCTTTGTATATACCTTTGATTTCCTGTGAGAAAATCCGAAAGTCTTTCGGTATGGGTACCGTCGTTGACTCTCCTTAAAGACGTAAGCTTTCGTGACATATTTATATCGTCTACAAGATCAAGACAATTTATCATTCTGGCAAAATCCGCATCCGGCATTTCATAAAAAAGCTTTAGATTTTCATAATCATTGTTTACACCGAGATCAAAAAGCATCTTATAAACAGCCAAAGGCTTAAAAATGTCATCTACCCCAAACAGTCCGCGCTTTCCGAGAAATCCTCCTGTCCAAAGATCTCTTTCATTGGTGACCCTCTTTGACATGAAAAAGTTCATACGGTCATTTACATCCTCAAATGTCAACATTGAACGGCGCTTATTTTGCCCGGTTTCATGATCAGTCAAGAAATAATTTTTACGACGTTCCGAAAACATAAAGAAATATGCGTATATAAGTCCCGATAAAGCGATCAGTAACAAAGCGCACATAAAAAGCAACGCCTTTACAAGGGTATATTCATCCAAAATAGCAAAGATAAACGTTATGATCGCAGCCAACAACGGTAATCCGCACCAAACAAAGGGCATAAATTTTTTCGCCTTACTGAAATCCATTATTTTCCTCCGTACGTACAATTTGTTATATAAAATTATACCACACTTGTCCTGATTTTTCAATAGCAAAATATATTTTTATATTATTTTCTTTTAAGCTTTCCTATAACCTTTCCGCAGCACATAACTTCTTGGAAGTCCTTAAGTAAAATATCTCCAAATTCAGGATTTAAAGAAATAAGACGGTCTCCGCCGTATTTCTTGAAATATCCGGAGCCATCAAGAACAAAAACCGCAAGTTCTCCGTTTTCAACAGTATCACAGTCATGGATAAGTAATA
>JAZRUP010000009.1:0-5608 GCA_045652645.1 Eubacteriales bacterium
GAAAATGCGGAGAGGGCTTTGCGCGTATCTCTTACGCCTATTCCGTAAACCATATCACCCAAGCTCTCGAGCGTATGGGCAGGTTTGTTGACTCACTGAAATAATAAATAAATATGGCAAAAGGTCTTCCCTCTTGAGGAAGACCTTTGTTTTTTGTGTTTAAGATGATGATTTGGAAATGTTCTCGTCGATACAATATATTGTATAATTGCCGGTATCTATATCCCAAGACGCTCCCTTTTGAAGCGCATTCCATTGAGCTACAGTACCCTTAAATCCGATTTTTGTAAGCTCCTTACAGCTCATGAATAATCTCTTTGCAATACTTGTAATTCCTACGGGAAGAATTACTTCCCTAAGAGCATCGCAATTGCAAAATGCGCTATCGCCAATACTTGTAATGCTATCCGGAAGAGTTATGCTCTCAAGATTTTCGCAACCGTAAAAAGCGTTAGAACCAATACTTGTGACCCCATCGGGGATAGTAATTTCCGCAATCCTATAACAATATGCAAAAGCATGGGAACTTATACTCGTTACGTTGTTTCCTATCGTTACGCTTGCAAGACACCAACAACCGCCAAACATATCATAACTTATGCTTGTAAGACCATTACCGATTTTCACGCTAGAAAGATTTTCACAGCTCGAAAACGCTTCTTGACCTACGGTTTTTACGCTGTCGGGAATTGTTATACTCCCAAGGTTTTTGCATCCTCTGAAGGCACATATTCCAATGCTCTCGACTTTAACTCCGATAGTTATAACCGAAGCGTTGCAGTTCTCAAAAGCAAACGCTCCGATACTTATTACGCTGTCGGGAATTATTATGATGTCGACACCGCATTCTTTGAACGCAGCATTACCTATGTTTGTTACACTTTCGGGAATATTTATACTCTTAACATAGCGGCATCCCAAAAATGATTCTTCTCCAATCTCAGTAACACCGTACGGAATCGTTATACTTTCAATAGAACATCCACTAAATGCTCGTGGACCGATGCTTGTAAGACCCGCATTTGTCGGAATAACGCTTGACTTGCATCCTAGAACAAGCTTTTTATTTGTTGTGTCTATTATACAATTTCCGTTGCTGACATAAATCTTATTCTCGGGATCGACCGTTATACTGTTGATCTGTGTACATCCTCTGAACATCAAGGGATCAATGGTTGAGACGGCCTTTCCGAATTTTACACTCCTAACCAATATACAATCCTCAAAAGCGCCTTCGCCAAGACTTACGACACTATCTGGAATAATTATGCTTTTAAGGTTATAGCATCTAGCAAATGCTTTATTTCCAATGCTTGTAATGTCGGGAAAGGTCACTGTTGAGAATCTGCAAGATGCAAAAGCTTCTTCTCCTATGTTCTTTACGCCTTTTCCGAGAGTTATATTTGTAAGGCTCGTACAAGTACTGAAAGCAGCCACGCCTATTTCGGTCACACTATCAGGAACAGTTACGTTGTTTAGATTCCTGCACCAAAAAAACATTTTGTCGCTGATACAAGTCAGATTATTCGGTAACTTTATACTCACAAGATCAGAAGATGCGAACGCACTCGCTCCAATACTTGTAACACTGTTGGGAATAGTTATTTCCGTGATATTACGTCCACGGAACGCAGCTTCGCCGATAGTCTTTACGCCTTCTTCGATAGTTATACGGCTAAGTTCATGACAATAAGCAAACGCCTCATCCTCTATGATAGAAACACTTCCGGGAATCGTGACCTCGGAAATATTCTTACAGTTTGCAAACGCGCCGCAAGCAATTGATCTCGTTCCTGCCTTTATTTCAAAGCTTCCTTTTGCGGATTTTTTTACTTCTATCAAATGATTTCCTATGTACATCGCGATGGTTTCCCAGCTCGACCCCGAATTGTAAATCGCGGTGTTTTTAAAAGCGTCTTTACCTATGCTCGTAATGCTGTCGGGAATTATCACGCTCTTGAGATTCTTCAAGCCGAAAAATGCCTCATCACCGATGCCCGTAACGGGTAAGCCGTGATACTTGCTCGGAATTGCAATGCTCTCGGCTTCACTATTTGAAAGTCCTATTACCGTATATTCGGTTTTATCGGCATTCAATGCCATAACAATATCTTTTGCAATCCCATCTAACCCGCATTCCTCGCAAATTCCATCATAGCCAATCTTATGTCCTGCTGGAGAAATGCTACGTGATTCTTTGTTCTCTCCGCACCGGCAGGATCTTTCCTCAAGTCCGCTTTCCTCGCAAGTCGCGTGATTCTTTATGATCCACTCTCCGTAATCGTGAGAACAGTTGTTCTCGTTTGCCTTGGGGTCCTCGCTTTTATCACACGCTGAAAAAGACGCAGACAAAAGTATACAAAGGACGAAAGCAAACAAAAATATCAAAAACTTTTTCATTGTGTTTTCTCCTTTCAATAAACTATATATTATTGTAAAAATAAACAACATTTTTACTAATATAAGTATTTCTTCCAAAAAAATTTTTTACCCTTAATTGAGTTCGCCCGACGAAAGCGTTAAAATCTCCCCGCTGTCGGTCTGTATTTTCAAAAAGCAGTTTTCGTCAACACCGAGCACTTTGCCCACGACTGTTTCATCAGGACGTGTGTAATCCCTCGCCGTAACTCTCTCGCCTATCATGCCGAGCGCGGCGCTGTATTCCTCCGCTACCTCGGCGCGGCTCTTTTTAACGGTATCACATAGCGTTTCCGCGATCCTCGCCGCAAGAGTCAGCTTGTCGCCCGTATATCCTACGTCGCCCGCGCGCTCTTTTATATCGTCGGGAAAGCCCCCCTCGGGCGGCATTAAATTTATACCGATACCGACAACGACTCTCTCGGTCTTTCCTCCGAACGAGCTTGCCTCTGTGAGTATTCCCGCGACTTTTTTTCGGTCTTTGAGTATATCGTTTACCCATTTTACGGAAAGCCCGCTTATTCCATCGTCGGTAAGCACTCCCCTCACAGCAACTGCCGCCGACGCTGTGCAAAGCGGAAGCGTACAGCAAATCTCGTTCGGATCAAGCACGACCGACATATAGAGTCCGCCTGTCGGTGAGAAAAAGCTTCGTCCCATTCGTCCTCTGCCACCGTCTTGTCTGTCAGCAAGCACGACGTCTCCGTGCGTAAGCTCACTATTATTAAGCGCAAGAGTGTTTGTTGAGGTAACGGTTGAATAATATAAAATTTTAGTTTTTCCTATATATAATTTTTTCAAGCTTACCATCCTACAGAAATACCGAGGCGCGCGTCCTCGGTATTTCTTTATATATTTTATATATCCATTTTCATCTGCGACGCCTGTTGAGCGTTATGCTTAGCTATCAAATTATTTATGCGCTTAACCGGGTTGAGCAGATCGCTGATCGTTTCGTCGTGATTGAGCGTATCGATTATATACGACACATACTTGCACATATTGACATCAACGAACCATTCACACGCGTAAAGCTCGGGATTTCTGTAAGTAAGATTAGTAGTAAACACCTTATGAATAATGCCTTTTTCGTACGCATTGTCGAATTTTGCGGGACCGTCTGTGAAAAGCCCGAACGTGGCGAAGCAGAATATTCTCTTTGCGCCTCTTTCCTTCAGCTTATAAGCGACGTCAAGCAGAGATTCTCCCGATGATATCATATCGTCAACGACTATAACGTCCTTGCCCGTCAGCTCGGGGCCAAGATACTCGTGAGCGATAATGGGGTTCTTTCCGTTAACGATGGTAGAATAGTCGCGGCGTTTATAGAACATACCGATATCGATCCCGAGAACTGACGAATAGTACATACATCTGTCCATAGCGCCCTCGTCGGGGGATATCATTATAAGTGAATCTTTATCAAGATGAATATCGGGAACGTTTCTGACAAGTGCTTTGAGCATCTGGTAAGACGGCTTCACGCTGTCAAATCCGCAAAGAGGGATCGCGTTCTGTATCTTCGGATCGTGAGCATCGAATGTAATGATATTCTCAACGCCCATATTTTCAAGCTCCTGAAGCATAAGGGCACAATCAAGAGATTCTCGGGCTGAACGCTTGTGCTGTCTGCCCTCGTAAAGCATTGGCATTATAACGGATGTACGTCTTGCCTTGCCTCCGATAGCACCGAGAATACGCTTGAGATCAGCATAATGATCGTCTGGACTCATAGGCACTTCCATGCCGTACATCTTATACTTTACACCGTAATTGAAGGGATCGCAAATAATATAAACGTCGTGACCTCTCATTGATTTATGAAGCAGACCTTTTGCCTCTCCAGTTCCGAATCTGGGACATTCTACGGGAACAACAAAAGACTCGTCGCCTCCGTGGCGTCTCCATTCCTTAAGATAGTAGTCGACCTGCGACACAAATTGCTCGCAGCCTCTCATTCCAATAACGCTGAGCTCTCCAAAAAGTGCTTCCTTCATAGACCCTCCCAAGGATATTTATATTTTACATCTTATTATAACATATATTTTTCTTTTTGAAAAGAGATTTTTAGGATTTTCGACATTTTTTATAAATATTTATTGGTTATTTGCCTATGTCATATCCAATTCATAGATTTTAGCGCAAAAATTCCGAGGAAAAGAGTAAAAGTTGACAGCAAAGTAGTTATCATAAGTATTTGACCCGCTACCTCTCCGTCCGCCTTTAAATTCTTCGCCATTATGTAACTGCTGACAGCTGACGGTGTTCCGAAAAGAATAAAGATGAGGGCAAGCTCAACTCCTGAAAATCCAAATCCAAGGTGCGCGACACATACCGCTATCACGGGAAGCACAATGAGCTTATAAAGCGACGTTGGAAGCGAATATTTTATTTTGCCCTTAAGCGATCCAAAAGAAAATCCCGCGCCGAGAGATATAAGCACGAGTGCCTGAGTCGTATCTGACAGATAATCAAGCGTTTTTTCGACAAACGCAAAATTTGCGCTGGGCCTCCACCCCGTAAAAAGCATCGGAAGCGCCAGTATGACCGCGATTATCAGCGGGTTCGTAAAGGTCGATCTAAGTATTGATTTTATAAGCTGCTTCGGAGTCTTCTTCAGCTCACTGGGAGCAAATATGTTCATCTCGATGACCGTGTAAACGTTATACATAATGATTACGAACGGCATAAGGATAGATATAAGCATAGTCCCAGTCTCTCCGGCGAGATTTCCGGCGAGAGGGATACCAAGTATCGCGAAATTCGAGCGGAAGCAGTTCTGTATGACAGAGCCTCTCACCGAGTTATCCTTAACGATGAACGGAACCAAAACAAGCGCAAGAATAAAAGCCGCCGTTACCGAAACAACGCAGAATATTATAAGCTTTCCATAGCTTTCTCCGTTAAGAGTCGAGTCAAACGCTACGTTGAGAAAAAGCTGAACAGGCAACGCTACGTTGAAAACGAATTTTTCCGCGTCATCGTAAAACTTCTCCGAACCGAATTTCAGCTTCTTAAGTACAAATCCAAGCACGATAAGTAAAAATATCGGCAATACTATATTTATACTGTCAATAAAATTTTTTAACATAATTGCTCCGTTAAAATTGAGGATTTTTTATTTGGGGCTCTGCCCCAAACCCCGCTTAAGGAACTTTTTAGAGAAAAGTTCCTTAAGGATCTTCAAAAA
>JAZRUP010000010.1:0-4609 GCA_045652645.1 Eubacteriales bacterium
AAAAAGTTTCTTAAGAATCTTCAAAAAACTTTTGAAAAAAGGGATATTTTTAGATGTTTATCTCACTTTACGGCACGGGCATACCCGTACCGTAAGGATTTTTAGGAATAAATCCGCATCGGGGCTGATGGTCTTACTAAAAGTGAAATAAGCATCGGCACCCCGACTACTCGCTCTCGCAGTCGCGGGTCGAAATCAAGCTTCGCAGATTCCGACTGCGCGACATTATAAAAGTTTTACAACTCTAAACTCATAGTTCTAAACTCATAACTCGTCGTCATTTCCGTCGGTGAGAAATCGCTTTAATTGAGCCTTCTCCTACGGGAGAAGGCTATGTGGGCGTTCGCCTTGATTATAGCGGTGAGGATTCTATTGACCGTTCGTTTCGGCGGGAGCAAGCCACCGCCCTACGGTTATCGGGTTTTATTTTAATTAAATTGATTTTCTCCGTTTTCGGAGAAAATCTTCCTTAATGTTCGCAAAGCGAACATTTCACACGCCGCAAGGCGTATTTCACATTTGCAAAGCAAATATTTCACTCGTCCAAAGGACGAATTTCACTATATTTTCGGAGGCTAAATATGAAACTCAAAGAACTTCCCGTGTCGGCGGCGAGTGACGCCATAGACCTTATCGGAAAAGAATGGATGCTGATCGGCGCCGCCGACGGCGAATCCGCAAACGCTATGACCGCGAGCTGGGGAACGCTCGGCACGCTTTGGAACAAACCCGTTTGCGTATGCTTTATAAGACCCCAGCGACACACCTTCGGTCTTGCGGAGAACGAAGACCGACTCAGCTTCTCGTTTTTCGGAAGCGAACGCCGCGACGCTCTCGCACACTGCGGAAAATACAGCGGCCGCGACTCCGATAAGCTGAAGGATGCGGGTCTTGATTATGAAATGATGGACGGTGTGCCCGTTTTCGACGACGCGCGTCTCACTCTCGTCTGCCGTAAGCTTTACGCTGATTTCCTCAAAGAGGACTGCTTCACAGACAACGATATGCTCTCGCATTATCCAAAAAAGGATTACCACAAATTCTATATCTGCGAGATCGAGAAGGTACTTGTAAAAGAATAAGTCAAAACCGCCTCTGCAAAAACAGCGGCGGTTTTCTGTTTTAATCAAACGCAAACGCGAAATATGACGGCGCGCGGTCTTTTTTCTCAAGATCAAAATACATAGCGAACGGTTTTTCGTCACCCTTAATTCTGAAAACTCCGTTTTCACATCCGAGAGCGCGGACAATATCGGCGGCAGCGTCCGTATTTCCGAGCAGCTCCAAGCCGAAAAGCGTTCCATTCTCTATCCTTGCCGCGAGCAAAGCTCCGTCTCCCGCGTAAAAGTTTGCCTGCTTTTCAAGGAAAACCAGATTTTCGTTCTCTTGCAAAACCCCGTGTTCGGGCAAAAGAGCTCGGCGAAGCTTTGCGTACTCATCCGCTCCGATATTCCGCAGCTTCGCCTCGGTATCCGACGCGGAGCATCGAAGCTCACTTATATACGCGCTCGTTTTATACCCGAGCTTTCCGTAAAACTCAAACAAGCCTTGGCTTCCGGGAACGAGTATCGCGCCCGCATATCCGAGTGACTTTAAATGCTCGTGCGTGTCATTCATCAAAGCCCGACACAGCCCACGGCCACGGTGTTTTTCGGATGTCGCGACGGCGTAGATATACGCGATCCGCTCACCGTCAAACGAGCAATCGAACCAATAAAGCGCGGCGGACGGCTCTCCGTCCGTCAAAACGCGTCTTGAGCGCGACGCCGAGAACACAGAGCCGAAAAACACGTCGAGAAACTCGTCTCCGTCGCCGAAAGCCTCCGTCCAGAGAGCGCGGAGCGCGGGGAGCTCGGATGTTTTGGGAGCGTCAATAATCATAACCTTCCTCCAAAAGATGCGCCCAGGATTTTTCAACCATATGATGCGGATGATAGCTCTTTTTGGCTTTTCGCAAGCCCTCAAGCCCCATATCCTCCTCGCGGTCAAGATACCTGACCTCGGGGTATTTTTCTCTTATATATCTCGCAAACTCATAATTTATGGTTACGTACGCGCCCTGAACGTCGGGGCGCGCCTTTTCAAAATGCACGTCAAACGTGTCATTCGAAAGCTTGCTCGCGAAGGTGAACGCGAGCACCTCGTCTCCGTTAAAGAGCGCGAGACCCTCCATTTTGAGCGCTTCGTGATCGCGGAACGCCTTCTCTATCGCAACCTGCTCCATCTGGAAATCGCTGTTCGGATTTTCCTGGGTGCGCTTTTTGTACCATTCCTCGGTAAAAGCCCTGACCTTTTCGATATTTTCGGCACTTATGGGCTGTACCTTATGATCCGGATATGCCTCCGCGAAGCGGTAGAGGTGATTGCGCTTGCCGTGATATTTTTTGCCTTTAAGCTCCGCGAGATCGTCTATCGAGTAAACGTAATCAAAAGACCCCTCGTCGGAGTGAAAGCGGAATTTGCCGGGATAAAGCGTTTCAAGCGTACGCCTCGCAGTCGCGCCGAGACCCGTTATACGGCAAGGTATGCCCCTCGCCTTTGAGTCGGCGATAATGGCGTCAAGCACCGCTTTTTTGTCGCCGTTGCCGACGGGATACGGATATACCGTGCGGCGGTCAAATTGCGAGAAAAGAACTATATGACCCTCGACCTCTGCGAATTTCTGACGTCCCCAGAGATAGAGATTCGCAAACGAAAATTCGCAACCGCGCTCAAAAGCGTCCGCAAGATGGCGCTCGTAAAGCTCTCTGTCTGCAGGTGTTATGTGAGCAAAATCTATTTTTGTTAAAAGTGCGTCCATTTATTTTTCCATCGATCTTTTTATATATTTTAACTGTACCGCGAGAAAATATGCGGATACCGCTATGCGTTAATATTATAACACAAAATCGGCAGAGAAACAACATCTCTGCCGAAATTTGCTGTTCACTTAAGAAATAAGCTCTTTTGTATCCTTTGCGATCATGAGCTCCTCGTTCGTGGGGATAACGAGCACCTTGACCTTAGAATCAGCCGCAGAAACGTCGTTCTCGTCGGAGGTTCTCATAGCCTTTGCGTTAGCCTCCTCGTTGATCTTAACACCCATAAACTCAAGGTTCTTCGCAACGCGTGCGCGGTAGTGAGGATTGTTCTCACCTATACCGCCCGTGAATACGATAGCATCAACACCGCCCATAGCCGCGGCATAGCTTCCGATAAGCTTTGTGAGCTGGTGGACGATCATAGACTCGATAAGCTGATAACGCTTATTGCCGTTTCTCGCGCCCTCTTCGATGTCACGGTTGTCGCTCGTTACCTGAGATACGCCGAGAATACCCGACTTCTTGTTCATAATGGTGTCGACCTCGTCGGGCGTAAGATTCTCCTTTTTCATGAGAAGGGGAACGATAGCGGGGTCGATGGAGCCGCAGCGAGTTCCCATCATGATTCCCTCAAGAGGAGTAAGACCCATGGACGTGTCGTAGCACTTACCGTCCTTAACGGCGGCAAGAGAAGAGCCGTTGCCGAGGTGGCAGGTCACAACTCGGAGTCCCGTGGGGTCGTTTGCCTTTCCGAGCATATCGGCAGCTCTCATGCTGACGTAACGGTGAGAGGTTCCGTGGAAGCCGTAACGGCGGATCCTGTACTTTTCATAATACTCGTAAGGAAGCGCGTAGAGATACGCGTAATCGGGCATTGTCTGATGGAAGCCCGTATCGAATACGGCTACCTGAGGTACACCAGGCATAAGCTTCTCGCAAGCTCTGATACCCGTAAGGTTTGCGGGGTTATGGAGCGGGCCGAGCTCGCAGCATTCCTCGATCGCCTCGATGACCTTTTCGTCAACGATAACGGAGCCGGAGAATTTCTCACCGCCGTGAAGAACTCTGTGTCCGACAGCGGAGATCTCGGAGAGAGATGCGATAACGCCGTTTTCCTTGGAGGTAAGAGTTTCGAGAACGAGACTTACAGCCTCCGCGTGGTTCTTCATATGAACGTCGAGCTTATAGTCCTCACGGCCCTCGACCTTCTGCTTGAAGTTGCCGCCCTCAATACCGATGCGGTCTGCCTGGCCCTTAGCCAGGAGTTTTTCGGTTTCCATGTCGATAAGCTGATACTTGATCGACGAGCTTCCCGCGTTGATAACAAGAATTTTCATGTTAAAATCTTCCTTTGCATATTTCTTGATAAATTTTTTCTTACAACACTATATATTACAATATTTTCATAAAAAAGTCAAGTCTTATACCGATTTTTTAAAAATCTAAAAAGTTTTATAATATGTGCGAAAGGCAGTTTTGCTGTTTTTGTGGCTTATGAGGTACATATGATTTGCAGATTGATAAGGTTCCGCTGTGATAATTGTGGCAAAATAGAATATTTTGTTTCAATTCAAGCTGCCAGAGACAGCATGTGGGCGGTGGCTCGTGATCGTCTTCACTGTTGGTGTGTGTCATGTGCCCCGTATTATCGTTCTGTCGGGTGTAAAGGTCATAAATATACAAGCAAACATGATTAGCTGCCGAATGGTATCAAGCGTTTGCTACGATACCTTAAGCTACGATCGCAAATGGTTGCAAACGTTTGATACCATTCGTTAGATCTAAAGAGGGTAATAAATCTCAAAGTC
>JAZRUP010000011.1:0-8913 GCA_045652645.1 Eubacteriales bacterium
CAGATTCATATCGATATGCAATTTTTCGCTCGTGAATTTGACCGCTTCGATAATGGCAAGATAGGAATCTCTTTTACAGCAACGGGGGCCACCATTTTTCCCTATTGCCTCCAATGATCTTGATGTCATTTGGTTGGATAATCCCCAAGCTTCACCTGCTAAAGGAGTTGCTTGCAAGGCAATGGAGATAAACATTCCCGTGCTGATACCTGCGCCGCAAGCTCCCCAAAATCCGCAAGCACCGCCGGGGACTTGTTTCCCTCTTTTCTGCATTTCTCCAAGTGCGGACGCGAGATCAATTTCACCGCCTGCGTTTTTGTAAGCCGTCAGAAGCGCCGAGCCGACCATCGTATGATGCTCGGGGCCGTGCATATGGCATGTCGGCAGACTCATCATTTTTTCCAAGATCTCAACAGGATCGTCGGATCTACTGTTCAGACAAATCGCAATTATTCCGTCCATTCCGCTTGTATGACATTCATCGCAAACGAAATGCCCCTTTACACATCTTGTTTTACTGTACTGTTTTTTATGGCAAAGCGCACACTCCATTTCCTCGTCGGCACTAAGGTATTCAAGCGGAGCTTTGCAGATCAAGCATTCTTCGTTCATATACGTTACCTCGTCAAATTGGAATTTTATCATCAGAAAATGCCGCCGTTATACTTTTTCATTGCGTAGAAGCTAATGATCATTCCCACAATGATGCTTGTAATTAATTCTACTACTCCGATAATGACAAGCGCTTTTAGTTGCGTTTGCTCGTAGATCAAGAACAGAATGCCAAACACTATCATTGCAAGACCAATAATCAGCGTTCCCAAGCCAACGAGCTTACCAAAAGGTTTTCTATCTTCCTCGGTCACTCGTTTTCTGTGATACCAATGGAGAGAGGATATGTTACCCGTCATATTGATCATACCGAGAATAGAAATCAATAAGCCTAAGCCCGAAACAGTTATAAAAGCTTCCATTTTACGATCTCCTTCAAATTTTTATTTGTCGGTAAGGGTTTCGTTACTCACCCATCATCTTGACGATATTTTCAACCGTTAAGCGAATCTGCGTCGCGTTTGTGATCGAAGGCGTACCGTCACCGTCCTGCGCTCCGTACATACCGAAGTATGCGTGACAGCCGCCGTCGATCACATATTCGGTAAGATCGCTCGGCAGATTGGACTTGTTCTCTTCGTATTTTTTACGGTTCATGACCTTATCCTCGCTTCCGAATACAGAAAGCACGTCAAGGTCGGTCTGAGACAAGTCTGCCGTGGAGTACGAGCCGAGCAAAACAAGGCCCTCGTAGTCCTCGGTGTGATCGGCAAGATAGGACGCCGCCATTGATCCGCCAAGCGAGTGGCCCCCTATGTACCAATCCTCTATTTCGGGGTATTCCTTCTGTATACCGTCCGCGGCGTTGATATCGAACACAGCGAGATTGAACGGCATCTCAACGAGGACGCAAAGGATACCTTTCTCGGCGCACGCTTGCATTAAGGGAACGTATGCCGTATATTCCACTTTACCTCCGGGATAGAAGATCAAGCCCTTTGTCGCTCCGTCGGGTTCAAATACGATAGTACCGTCGGACTCTTCCCGCCACGCCGTACCTTGCGGCAAAAACGCGTCTATTGCTTCATTATCCGCGCGGTAATAGTCGCCAAGATAGATGGCGCAAGCTCCCGCGATGATCGCGAGAGTCAGAACGACGGACGTTGTGATAATAAATATTTTTCGTTTTCGTTTATCGGATAAAAAGTTCATTTCAGTTTTCTCAAATATCAATAATAGCTTGTGTAATTTCCACCGTCAATTTTTCGCGCGGTCTATTAAAGGTAATTCACCGCCAAGATCACGACGCTCGTGACTATCATCACGATACCGACCACGCGGTTTAAGGTCTTTGCCTCTGCCTTGTTGGCGATCTTTGCGGCGATCCTTGCCCATAGCAGGGTAAATATCACGCACAGCGCAAGGCAAAGCAAGTCGGGCAGACCTCCGATCATAAAATGGCTGATACCGCCGGTCAGCGCCGTAAACGCCATAATGAACACGCTTGTGCCGACCGCCAGATGCATAGGATAACCGAGGAACGAGGTCAGAACGAGCAACAGCATCATTCCGCCGCCCGCGCCCGCAAAGCCGCAGATAAAGCCAACGAACACGCCGCCGACGATCGCCTTGATCAGTCTGCTTTTCGGAGAGCTTTCTTCTAATTGCTCTCTCGTTTTGGTGACAGGCTTTAACAAGAACCGCAAACCGATGATGATAAGCGCTATCTGCATCGTGCCGCTCATAGCCCGCTCGGGCAGAAAGCTTGCCGCGAAGCTGCCTATCATCGTTACGACAAGAACGCTCACGAGCAACGGTATGCTGTTTTTAATGTCTAAATTTCCGCTTTTCTTATAGGTATACGCGCTGACAAGGCTTGCAAGAACATCGCTGATGAGCCCTATCCCGACCGCATCATAGGCAGGGATCCCCAAGAAGGTTATCAGCATAGGGCCGATAACCGCGGCGGCGCTCATACCCGCAAAGCCCGTTCCGATACCTGCGCCCGCGCCCGCTATAAAGCACACAAGTATTTTTATCAGAATATCTCCCATAATATATCTCCGTTGAATTATTATTTGCCAATAAAATATTATACCATATTTTTATGAACTTTTCAACCTGTTTTGGCAGTCTGCCGTGTGTCGCGCCGTTTCTCCCCTATATCTCATCTCGGCGATGCCGTTTTTTTTGTTTATCACGCTATTAACGTATAAAAACCTTCGCGTATTGACAAAATAGTAATTGTATGGTATAATATGAGCAGATTTTATGTTCGTGTATTTATAAACGCAAACGCTTTTGCGCTGACCGAGGATGTACGTTGCCTCGGCCCTTCGCAAAAATACGGGTTGCGTGTGTTTTGTCGTGCAAATTTCGCAGATAGACTACATATAATATTATTTAAATCAACAAAATAAAAAAGGAGAACAGATGGCTAAAAAAGAAACTGTCAAAAAGAATACGGTAAAGCCCGACGCGCCAAGTAACACCGCAAAGCAAAAGGCTCCGACGCATAAGCGCACGGGAAGCCGCTCCGCCGGCAAGGGATATCATCATAACGATCAAAAAAAGAGCTCCTCCGAGCAGGCAATAAAGGATCGTATAAAAAATTTGTCGTCATATTCGTTTAACGACGTGCTTCTTGAGCTTGACGAGCCCGCCATTGAACAGAAAAAAAACGCTCAAGGCTCGGGAAAAACAAGAAAAAACACGGTCTCTGACTTTTATCCGCCCGAGATCAGGCAAAAAAATACACAATCAAAAAAAGGTGACAGACCAAAGCTGCGCGTCATCCCTCTCGGCGGTCTTGACGAGGTAGGAAAAAATATCACCGCTATCGAATACGGAAACGATATGATCATCGTCGATTGCGGCGTAGGCTTTCCCGATGACGATATGCCGGGTGTCGATCTCGTAATTCCGGATTTTTCATATCTTCAGGCTAACCGAGACAAGATACGCGGTCTTGTGCTCACTCACGGTCACGAGGATCACGTCGGCTCCGTTCCGTACCTGCTTAAAATACTGAACGTCCCAATTTACGGTACGCCTTTGACGTTAAAAATAGCGGAAAACAAGATAAAGGAGCATAAGCTCCCGTGGGACGCGAATCTTCGGTGCGTTGAGGCGGGGGATACCGTCAAGCTCGGTTGCTTTTCCGTTGAGTTTATAAGAGTAAACCACTCTATCGCCGACGCGTGCTGTCTGTCTATCGGAACGCCCGTCGGAACCGTAGTTCATTCGGGAGATTTCAAGCTCGACCTGACACCCATCGAGGGCGATATCATGAATATCGCAAGGCTCGGGGAGATCGGCAAAAAGGGAGTTTTGCTCCTTATGTGCGAGTCTACGAACGCGGAGCGTCCCGGATACACTCCGTCGGAGAAGACCGTCGGAAGATCGCTTGAATATATCTTCACGACACACGCGGATAAGAGGATAATCATTTCCACCTTCTCTTCAAACGTCCATCGCGTTCAGCAGGTGCTTGACGCGGCGGTCACTCACGGCAGAAAGGTCGTCATAACGGGCCGCAGCATGATAAATATAATCTCGTCCGCGATAGAGCTCGGATATATTAAGCTTCCCGAGGGACTTATGATCGACGTCGGGGATATGAAGCGTTACCGCCCCTCGGAGCTGACCGTCGTTTGCACGGGAAGTCAGGGCGAGCCTATGTCGGCTCTCCACCGAATGGCTTTCGGCGATAAAACGCAGATAGCTCTCGGTCAAAGCGACGTCGTCGTTATCTCGGCGTCGGCAATTCCCGGAAACGAAAAGCTTGTCGGCAACATCATAAACGAGCTTTGCAAAAAAGGTATCGAGGTCGTCAACGATTCGTCGATGGGAGTCCACGTTTCGGGACACGCCTGCGCCGAGGAGATAAAGCTTATGCAGGCGCTCACAAAGCCGAAATTCTTTATGCCCGTTCACGGCGAGGCGCGCCACCTTCAAGCAAACAGAAATCTCGCGCGCGAGATGGGGATCAACGACGGTCACATATTCGTTTCAAGAATAGGTCAGGTGCTTGAGCTTGACAAGCATTCCGCGAAATTTGCCGGAACCGTTCAGTCGGGCAACGTTATGGTTGACGGTACGGGCGTCGGCGAGGTCGGAGACATCGTTCTGCGCGAGAGAAAGCTTCTCGCGGACGACGGTCTTATCGTCGTTTTCGCGGCGGTCGATCTTAATGAGAAAATGATACTGACAAGACCTGACGTGGTTTCAAGAGGCTTTGTTTATATGAGAGAGTCGGGTGAGCTTATGGAAGAAGTCAAGGAGCTTGCCGCCAATATTCTCTCTCAAGCGCTCTCAAGGAGAGGTCAGGCGGACAGAAATCAGATCAAAAACAGAATAAGAGACGAGCTTGCTCGTTATATCTACTCAAAAACGAAACGAAGACCCGTTATTTTGCCCGTTTTGATAAACTTATAATCAAAATGTATAAAAAAGTTGAAATATATTAACATTTAATTAATCAGTATTACAAGTATAGGAGTTATAATAATGTATCTGTCGCTAAAGCGATCCGATATTTGCGACAGATACAGTACAAAAAATGAGTAAAGGGGACCCAAAGATATGGGAAAAAGCAAAAGAATCAGATATGACCGCGCTCAGGACGTAATGACGAGCCCCGGTAAATATTCTGATGTCAAGGCCGCAAACAAATCGAAGAAAACAACAATAATTCTCGTTTGCGTTATCGCGGCAATAATTCTCGCCTCAGTGGCGCTTATAATATTCAACGAAACAGGCGCGCTCGCCCGCGGCAAGGTTCTTTATGAATCCGAAAACTTCGAAATAAACGGCGCGATGGCAACTTATATGTATATGAACGTATACCAGCAGTATTACGCTATGTACGGCGAGTACGCGCAGTATTTTATGTCGGGTGACGCAACGACGATCATCGGAGCTAAGACCATACTCGCGCGCTGCGAGGCGGCAAAGGCTGCGGGATATACTCTTTCCGATGCGGATCTTGCCGAGATCGACGAGACCGTCAAGCAGATCAAAACAAGCTGTAAGGAAAGCGGACATTCCATATCCGACCTGTACGGTAAAGGAGTAAACGCCAAGGATATCAAAAACGTATTAAAGCTCCAAACGCTCGCGTCAAAAATTTATGACGATAAGCAAGACGCGTTCAAAGACAGCATACTTGCAAATACCGACAGGATCAACAAGTATTTTGATGAGCACAAGGGTGATTTCCTCAAGGGAGATTACATCAAGGTAAGCGCAAACGAAGAATATTACAACAAGCTCAAAGAAGCGAAAACAGAAAAAGAGCTCAAGACGATATTCATCGAATATTACGTAAAAGAGAACCTTCTCACAAATTATAATTCTATCGCCGAGACCGATGCCGAGGCTCTCGACGCCAGCGTATTCAAGGCTGTTGAAGCGATCGTGGCTTTCTACGTTTGCGAAACGGAGCTTGAGGGTGTTGAGCTTGACGATTCTCTCGCTGTTGATAAGGTAAAGATCTCTTCCGAAAAGTTCGAGGAAGTATACAAAAAGTTCAAAGCAGAGGGCGATAAAGTTTCCGCGGAAATGTATGAAGACCTCGGCGAAACAGCCGCTAAGATGTGCGATAAGGTCTACGACGCTATCACGGTAAAATCCAATTATGCTTACGTAGAGCCCGAAGAGGAAGAAGCTGACGAAAAGGCTTCCGAGGGCGATAAGGCAGAAGGCTCCGCTCCTTCCGAAAAAGAACTCACGGCAGCGTTCAACAAGTGGTTCTTTGATGACGCCAGAAAAGATAACGACGTTTACGCGTCAGAGGACGGTAAGACCGTTTATCTCATAACAAAGGCTGCCAAAAAGGAAACGTATCTGACAAAGAACGTCGGACACATCCTCATAGAGGTTGACAGCAAGGCGGACGACGCGACAGTTGCTGAGGCCAAGAAGAAGGCTCAAGAAATTCTCGATAAGTTCCTCGCCGGCGAAAAGACAAAGGACGCTTTTGAAGCTCTCGCGGAAGGAAATACGGCGGACAGCGGCGTATTCTACGATAACGTAACAAAGGGCAAGATGGTAGCGGAGTTTGAAAACTGGATCTACGATGATGCCCGCAAAGTAGGTGACACGGGTCTTGTAAAGACTGAGTACGGCTGGCACATTATGTACTTTGTCGGCGACGGAGTTGAGGCATGGTCAGCAACCGTCCTTGAGAAGCTTCTTTCCGAGGATATCTCTTCATGGACAAAAGAGATCACAACGAAATATCCCGTAACCGTCAACGAAAAGAACGTCACAAAGATCTTAGGTTAATATATACAATACAAGTGGCATGGACTCGTTCCGTGCCACTATTCATAATGAGATACCGCGAGAAAGCTAAGAGGAATTTATGAAAAAATTTTTTATTGTATTTATATCTGTGCTGCTGACGGCGGTTTTTGTTACGGGCTGCACTCCCGCGTCCGAAATTATGGTCGAAACCACCACGAAAAAGCCCGGAATAACTATCGACCCGATCACTGAAAACACCGATACGTCCTTCAAGGATTACGTCATCTGCAGTGACAGTCTGGCGATCTATTCGGGCGAATATAACTATTTCTTCATTAAGATGTGTTCTGTCGTCATCGACAACGATGAGTACGATATAGACTCGGAAAAGAGCTTAAAGGAGCAATATGTGGCAGGCTCGCAGACGACTTGGTTTGACGTTGTAAAAAAGATGACTCTCGATTATATGAAGCAGCTTCTTTATGTTTACGAACTTGCGCTGAAATCCGACGAAGGATTCATAAAATCAGGTGAGAGCTATCTTTACGACTATTTTATTCCGGAGCTTCAGGACATCTCGGACGGGGACCCCTCGGAGTATGTAAACGATCAGTTCGGCGGTATGGTGTCATATCAGAATTATCTGAATGCCGTAAGGATAGAATATATATACGATATATATGTCAGCGACGTGAATATTGAAAAAAGCGAAGCGCTGACGACGGCAGAGGTTGAAGCGTACGCCGATTCTTTGGAGATCGAAAAGGACGGCACTTTAACAAGAAAAGCCATCTATGTAAGCGTTAGCGGCGGAAAGAATGCCGCGGAGGAATTCAAGGAAAGCTTCGTGTCGGGCGGTGAGCTGACGGGCGATGCCCTTAAAGCTTTGGCGGACAATACCGGAAAGATTTGGTTCGAGGACGTATTTACCGGCAAAGAAGATTCTTACAAAGAGATCTCCGAATGGCTTTTCCGTGTTGAGAACAGCGTTGGAGCTTTCGACACGGTCGAGGACAAAGATTACGGATATTTTCTTGTAATGTACGAAAGCAACGGAGAGGCGGTATATCTTTACGAAGCAAGACAGGCTCTTGCCGCCAAAAAGGTTCTTGATGATATCGCGGACGGAGCCGGGGCATACAAATTCAACATCAGCGAAGAAAAACTCAACGCCGTTAACGCATGACCGCTTTCGGCATATACTGAAATTAATCTTTAAATATAGGAGAACTTTATGGTAATCGACCCCAAGCAAACCTTCATAGCTTACAGATGTCCGCATTGCGGAAACGGTGTTATAAGCTCTGTCGGCGTTTTCTCTCTCGGAGGAGATCTTCTAAAGCTCAAATGCGAGTGCGGAGAGAGCGAGCTGACGCTTCAAAAATCGCAAACAGGTCAGATACGTTTGACAGTGCCCTGTCTGCTTTGCCCCAAGCCGCATAATTTCACGGTCAGCGAGTCTCTTTTCTTCAAAAAAGAGCTTTTCATACTCGGTTGCCCTTATACGAACGTTGATATTTGCTTCCTCGGAGCTGTTGAGGAGGTCTCGGCGGGGCTTGATCGCGCGCATCTTGAATTGCTTGATATGCTCGGTGTTGAAGAGGTCGAGAATATTCTCAAAGCCAACGGAGAGCGCTCCGACGACGTGCTTAGCGACCCTCAGGTGTACGACATCATAATGTTCGTTATCGGCGATCTCGCCGAGGAAAAAAAGATATTTTGCCGTTGTGACAGCGGCGTTTGCGAGGAATACGGAGTTGAGATGCTTGATGACGGCATACGCGTATTCTGCAAGAGCTGCGGAGCGCAGCAGACGATCCCGACAGACTCTCTTCTCGGCGCGCACGCGTTTTTAAATTGCGACAGACTGAATCTTGAATAAAAAATTTTATTATGATAAAGATAGCAATATGTGACAATGACCGCGCGGAGCTTGAAAAAACCAACAAAGCGGTTTCGGCTTTTCTTAACGGATGTGACCTTGATTTTAGTATCGCGCTTTTTAAGGACTCGTCCGAGCTTGCCGATCATATGCAAAGCAAGGGTAGCTTCGATCTTCTGATACTTGACACCTCCACAAGGGGGCTGAGCGGCACGGAGCTTGCCGCGGAG
>JAZRUP010000012.1:0-1822 GCA_045652645.1 Eubacteriales bacterium
TCAGTGTGATCTATCTGAATCCGATTTTTGAGGCTCATTCCAATCATAAATACGATACGGGAAATTATCTCAAGATAGACGGCGGCTTCGGCGGCGAGGCTGCTTTTGACGAGCTTATAAAAAGGGCGAAAGAGAAGGGTATTGGTGTAATTCTTGACGGTGTTTTCAATCATACCGGTGACGAAAGCATTTATTTTGACCGTTATAACCGTTACGGCGGAGCATATTCCAATCCCGATTCCCGTTATTGCCATTGGTATTGCTGGAAAAATTACCCGAAGGATTACGACTCCTGGTGGGGAGTGGAGATCCTTCCGAGACTTAACCACAATAATTTTGATTGTCGACGCTTTTTTACAGCTCCCGGAGGAGTTGGAGAAAACTATGTCAAGAAAGGCATTTCCGGATGGCGTCTTGACGTTGCGGACGAGCTGAATGATGATTTTCTTGACGAGTTCAGAAAGACCGTCAAAGGAGCCTCCGGTGGTGAAGCCGTAATTATAGGCGAGGTATGGGAGAGCGCCGCGCAAAAGATCTCTTACGGAAAACGCAGAAGATACCTTCGCGGAGATCAGCTTGACAGCGTTATGAATTATCCCATCAGAAACGCTATTATTTCTTTTGTCAAAAACGGTGACGCGGAATGTCTTTACGATACGCTGACTGAGATATACTCAACGTACCCGAGACAGGTCTGCGATTGCCTTATGAATATAATCGGAACTCACGATACGGAGCGCATTTTAACGGTTCTCGGCGGCGAGGAGGATATAGGATACCTTAATGCCGAGCTTGCCGATAAAAAAATGACCGCAAAACAGCGTGAAAACGCCAAAAAGCGGCTTAAAATAGCATCGACTTTGCAGTTTACGGTTTACGGTATCCCGTCGCTTTATTACGGTGATGAGGCGGGTATGGAGGGCTATCACGATCCGTTCTGCCGCTATCCGTTCCCGTGGGGACGCGAGGACGCTGAGCTTCTCGAGCACTACAAAAAGCTCGGCAATCTCAGAACTACGCAAAAAGCGCTTGAAGCGGGAGATTTTACGATACTAGAGCACGGAGAGTCGCATATAGTATTTGAACGCGCTAAAGACAGCGAGCGTCTTCTTGTAGCGGCAAATATGAGAGGAGCAAGAACAGTTTTGCTTGAGGGTTCTTGGAAAGACGCGCTCACAGAAAACGAATACAGTGGCGAGATAACGCTTGAAGCCCCCACTGTAGCAATTCTTGTTCGGAAAGGATGAACGCTATGTTTGGAAGAAGAAAAAATCCCGACAGTATAAAATATAAAAGGGAAATGGCTCAAAAAATAGTCGGTCATCACGTAAGATACGTCACAGAACGCAAGGACGATGTTGAGGAGGTCATAGGCCGCGAGGGCGCGCTTGCTCTTCGTGATGACGAACTTATCGTTTTTGCGTCTCAGGATATACTTTTCAGAACAGACGTAGCAACGCTTAACGCGTCCGAGCTTCTCTCAAAGGACGGAGTTATCATAAGCGGGCCCGACAACGCACACGGCGGTGTTGATAGGACTATAATCGTTTATTACGTTTATTATAGGTGAAATATTGATTAAATATTACATGAAAAGAGGCAAAATGAGTGGATATTAACCCTATTGATAAAGTCGATGAGTTGTTAGAAATGTTACAACAATTCAACCCTACAGTAAAAAGAATAACAGATCGCGGATATGAGTGGATGGAAGAGGAAACGGATATTTGCATTGAGATTTTAAATCCTAATTCCGATAACCCTGATGATGGACTTCTAATCATTTGCGAGGATAACGGAGAATTTACTTTAGGTTTCGTAG
>JAZRUP010000013.1:0-6017 GCA_045652645.1 Eubacteriales bacterium
TCTCACAACGGTTTCCAGACGGCGTTTTACTATATGATGCGCGAGCAGGGCTACGATCACCCCATCGTCGGCAGCACAGATAGCCACTCCTCCACCGAGCACAACCGCAACGGCGACATTTGCTCCACCATCGTTTTTGCAAAGCAGAACGAGCGAGTTGCCCTCATTGACGCGATCAAGGAGAAATACTCTCTCGCGGTCGACACCATCAGCAAGGAATACCGCCTTGTCGGCGACTTCCGACTGATCAAGTACGGCTCGTTCCTTATGGAAAACTACTTCCCGCTCCACGACCTCGCCTGCGAGGCAGAAGGCTACTACATGAACCGCTACCTCGCCGGCGACGCAAGAGCCGTCACTATACTCAAAGCTATGAAGGGTCAGCAGAAGGATATGATGGAGAAGTATTTCGCACTTTAACAGCTTGAAAGTTTTTGAAGATTCTTAAGAAACTTTTTTCAAAAAGTTTCTTAAGTCGCCCTCCGCAGAGGGCGAAACATCCCCTTGCGCTTCAAACAGACGACGCCCCGTCGGCTGTTTGGACATAAAAGAACCCCGTCCTAACGGACGAGGTTCTTTTATGTCATTCTATCACTCATATCTTTCTTCCACGTCGGTCATACCAAGAAGATAATCAATGCTGACATTATATATTCTCGCAAGCTTGATAAGAATTGTTGTCGGAGTACCGCAACGTCCCGTCTCATATTTTGAATAACCGATTTGAGACATACCGATACGCTCGGCAATCTCAATTTGAGACATTTGATGTTTCTTACGCAATTCTTTATATCTGTTTCCTGAACGGTCAACAAGCTTGTGTCTTGTTCTTTGATGCGTTTCACCCAACATATAATCAACACTTGTACCGTAAAATTCAGCTAAAAATATCAACACATTGGTTGGAACATCACACGCACCCGATTCATAATTTGAATAACCCGAGCGAGATTTTCCAATCAACTCCGCAACTTCCTTTTGCGTTAAGTCTTTGTCTTCTCTTAAATCTTTTAGTCTTTGATACATAGATTTATTCGTATCTTTCTTCCACATCTGTCAAGCCAAGAAGATAATCCATGCTGACATTATATATTCTCGCAAGCTTTATCAAAATATGCGTATTCAACAAGATCTCACCTGTTTCATATTTTGAATAACCCATCTGCGACATATTAATTTTCTCTGCGATTTGAGTCTGATTAAAATTGTGTCTCTTTCGTATTTCACGAAGTCTGTTACCTCGTTTATCCGTAGTTGCAGGATGTCGAATAATACTCCGGGTTTCTCCGAGCAGAAAGTCTATACTTACATCATAATACTCAGCAAGCGCTATTACATTTTTTACGGGAATCTTGTTTTGTCCGGTTTCATATTTTCCATACGCTGTGCTAGTAATTCCCAAATAATCAGCAATCTCTCGTTGGAGCTTGTCTCTGTCTTCTCGGATGTCTCTTATATGCGGATACATAATTACCTCTAAAATAATCAAACTAGTATAAAAATATTATAAAATATGCCTAATCAGATTATTGACAAACCTGCCCACTTCGATTATAATTATAGTATCAAACAATTAAGGAGGATATTATGAACGCCTGCACCTTTTTCGGGCACAGCGATTCGCCGCAAAATCTTAGAGTAGCAATTAAAGAAAAAATCACCGAGTTGATCGAACAACACGATGTTAGCGTTTTTTATGTAGGCAATCACGGACAATTTGACTCGATGGCACTTTCGTCCTTAAAAGAGCTCGCAAAGATATATCCGCATATCAGCTATTATGTTGTGCTCGCATATTTTCCAAAAGAAAAATCCCCCGAGGAGAATACTCTTCTCCCCGAAGGAATTGAACTCTGTCACCCAAAATTCGCCATCGAATTCCGCAACAAATGGATGCTGGAACGGTCGGATTATGTTATTTCATATATAACTCATTCTTGGGGCAGCGCTTATAAATTTTGTGAGAAAGCTAAACATCAGGGTAAAAACATAATAAATATTGAACAGATGGAGCAAATCAATGATTAAATATATCATACTATTCGGATTGGACAAAAGGAAGATCAAGTATATCGACAAAAAAACTGCTATACGAAACGGTTTCTCACCTTCACCAACATATCAAATATCGCATATATTCTTCTACCTTCGTGAGCACATAGAACTGCTGAAAGACCGCGAATACAGGCGGTTATATAAGGAAATATTGAATTATATGATTCACTATGCGGTAGCTGAATGTGATTATAATCCGTGGAAAAGAATGAAAAACCGCAAAAATTTAGAGATGTATGCGGATGTTTATAACTCATATCCCGGAAATCAAGCTAACAAATACACCAAAGAGCAGGTTGAGGAATTTCTTGATTATCGACGGCAGATGTGGCATTGATAAAATAATATAGCAAAAGCACTCGACGATTCAGCGAGTGCTTTTGAGTTTAATATTTATTATGCTTCCTTGCCGAAATTCTCCTTACCAACTCCGCAGAGGGGGCAGGACCAGTCTTCGGGGAGGTCTTCAAATTTTGTGCCGGGGGCGATGCCGTTGTCGGGGTCGCCGACGGACTCGTCATATTCGTAGCCGCAGATTTCACATACGTATTTCACGCTATTCTCTTCCTTTTCATCGTTTTCGGAAGCGCCGACGAGCTCACGGGCGAGCTTTTTGATCTCATCACGGTTCGCGTCGGTCATTGCCGAGCGGACGGTGACGGTGGTGTCGGTGAAGGTGATGTCCTTGCACTCGGCAAGCATTGCCTTCATCTTCTTTGCCGCCAGAGGCGCCCAGCTTCCGTTTTCTATCATACCCACGGTGCGGTTCTGATATCCGTGCTCGACGAGTGCGTGAATGAAATTATGCATAAAGGGGAAAATGTCGCCCTGATACGTCGTTGTTGCGAGAACGAGCTTGCCGTAGCGGAAAGCATCCTCAAGTGCCTCGGCACTGTCATCGCGCGCAAGATCGCTGACGGCAACCTTGGGGCAACCGAGTGCACGAAGCTCATCGGCAAGCAGAAGTGCCGCCTTTTTGGTGTTGCCGTAAACGCTGGTGAACGCGATCGCAACACCCTCGCTTTCGACGCCGTAGCTCGACCAAGTGTTGTAAAGATCGATGTAATAACCGAGATTTTCGGTCAGAATGGGGCCGTGGAGGGGGCAGATCTTTGTAATTTCAAGCTTCGAAGCCTTCGAAAGCAGCTTCTGCACCTGCGCGCCGTACTTGCCGACGATGCCGAAATAGTATCTTCTCGCCTCGCAAGCCCAATCCTCATTAGCATCAAGTGCGCCGAATTTGCCGAATCCGTCTGCGGAAAAGAGCACCTTTTCGCTCGATTCGTAGGTCATCATAACCTCGGGCCAATGGATCATTGCTGCGCCGATGAAGTTAAGGGTATGCGAACCGAGGTTGAGAGTGTCACCATCCGCGATAACGATGCGGCGGTCTGCGTAATCTCTGCCGAAGAACTGCTTCATCATAACAAAAGCGCGTTCGGATGCAACAATCGTTGCATTCGGAAACTCATCAGCAAAAAGATTTATGTTCGATGAATGGTCGGGCTCCATATGCTGAACGATGAGGTAATCGGGGGTTCTGCCATCAAGCGCAGATTTGAGATTTGCCATCCACTCCGCGCCGAAGCGTGCGTCGACCGTATCAAAAACAGCAATTTTTTCATCTATAATAACGTAAGAATTGTAAGCCATTCCGTTCGGAACAACGTACTGACCCTCAAAAAGATCTATTTCTCTGTCATTTACGCCAATGTATTTTATCATTTATGTACTCCGTTTTTTATTATATTTTAACACAAAAAAAGCCCCATGTCAAGGGGAAAAGTATTACCAAAACAAAAAAAAAATGACCCTTGACTGCGGTTTCTTTACACCTGCCAGTCAAGGGTCATTTGTGTTCGATCTTGGTATCTAACATCATTTGTATATCCTCTCTTTCTTCATCTACCTTTTCCTTCACATCACGCCATTCAAAAGCATCTAATTACTTTTTCTCTAAGGAGAATTCCCATATGCTTTTTTGCGCATCTTTGATTCGGATAAAGGCGAAGGTTTTCCTGCGACTCATATTTTTCAAAGTTTCTGCTTGAACCTTATTTATATTAATTGATCCTTCACTCCGTGTCCTTTACACGCGGGCTTGATCTTTATTTAAGCCTCCCGGCTCTGCGTCTTTTCGACCCGTGATCCTTCGCCACAGCATCGAGTTATTCAAGCGGATTCTTTGTGAGTCTGTACTTTAGTTGTACATTGGCCCGTACCTTCCTTTCCTGTGACTATATTATAGCACATCTTTTTCCGCTTTGCAATATGCAAATTCCACAAAGTATACAATTATTTTTTGTATAATTCGCAGAATTTAGGCACTATGATGAATTTGTACTTGACATCTTGATAAGTGTGTGATATAATGGTAAATGGCGTTGTGTAAATTAATGTTAATTACCGCATAAATAAACTCGGATATCTTGAAGTTTTTCAAAATATCCGAGTTTTTTGTTTTAATTATTAATAATCAACTATCGCCCCGTGTGCGCGGAGATTTTCACGGAGAAGGTCTGTATCGACATCGCCGACGGTGCAATTTTTGTCAATTGCGATGGCGCAAGCCTGACCCGCCGCCTGACCCATTGCCATACAAGCGGGAATTACGCGGAATGCGCCCGCCGCCTGCGACTCCGCAGAGATCGGTCTGCCCGCAACAAGGAGGTTCGTGCAACCCTCGGGAACGAGTGAGCGGTAAGGAATCGTATATTTGGGCGCGACCTTGCCGTGGAATCCGCCCGAGATCTGACCGTCACGGCTGTGAACGTCCATTCCATAGCCGAAGACAACAACGGTATCGTCAAAGAACACGCCCTCGGAGATATCGTTTACCGTGAGGCGGTACTTGCCAATGATGTGGCGCGACTCGCGGATGCCGAGAACGGGAGCGACCTGCGTGATCTTGCAGTGCTCAAATCCCTCGGTTTCAAGCAGATCTCTGTATGAATCAAGAACCTGCTCGCGTGCCTCGATGTGAGCATCCGTCATACTGCGCGCGCTGTTGGCGTTGACACCGTAAACACGGTAATGGTTGATCTTGTAGGTGCCGGGGATTGGTTTTCTGTAGCATTTTGTTGGCTGTTTTGGACGTGTTCCTCTGCCGAGGAATGCCTCGTCATCGGCATCGTCAACCTCAAAGAACAGCGTTCCGGGCTGAGGAAGCATTCCGTCCTCCGAGCCCCACCAAGTCTTGACGCCCGATTTTTCGGCAACGTCGGCATTGCCCGTGCAGTCGATATAGAGCTTCGACTTGAGGGCAACAAGTCCCTCGGGCGCGGCAAGAACGATCGAGTCGATCGCGCCGTCTTTGCAAACGCTGTCAACGTATTTTGTATAAAGGAAGATCTCAACGCCCGCCTCGATGCACATTCTGTCGAGTGTGAGCTGGAGCGCGTATGAATCGAAGGGAGTGACGCGGCGGTGGTACTTTTTGAGGAAGGAGGTATAAACGCTTGGCGCATCGGTATCGTCGGGCGAGAGTGCACCGCCGATTGCAATAGTACGCTCAACGATCTCGTCAAAAAGTCCGCGAACAACTCTCTCCTCCCCCTTGCTGTCATAGCAGGTCATAAAGGGACCGACAAGAGCGGCCGTCGCCATACCGCCGAGCATACCCGTGGACTCAACGATGACGGTCTTTTTGCCCTCGCGAGCCGCCTCAATAGCCGCGCAAACTCCCGCAGGTCCGCCGCCTATAACGCAAACCTCGTATTCGCCGAGGTATGATATATTATTTGTGTATGTAAGCTTTTCCATTATCTTTTCGCCTTGTAAATAACTTTGGCTCTGTCACGCAAAACGACTGATATTTGAAAGTTTTTGCGTCGCTTTTTTCAAAAAGCGCCCGCGAATCCAACGCCGCGTGGCGTTGGTCGACCTCCGCAGAGGTCGAAATACCCCAAGGCTCATAAGCGCCACGAGGGGTGAATTTGCAAAGCGCAGCTTTGCAAAGAGGG
>JAZRUP010000014.1:0-5445 GCA_045652645.1 Eubacteriales bacterium
GTATGGTTGATATCGCAAAGTTCTTCCTCGAATTCACGGTTGACGAATCCTGCGGTAAATGTACTCCCTGCCGCGTAGGTACAAAGCGTCTTCTTGAGATCCTTGACAAGATCATCTCCGGTAACGGCGAGCTCAGCGACCTCGACAGACTTGAAGAGCTTTCCAACTACATCAAGGCAAACTCTCTCTGCGGTCTCGGACAGACAGCTCCTAACCCTGTTCTTTCTACCCTCAGATATTTCCGTGACGAGTACGTTGCTCATATCGTGGACAAGACCTGCCCCGCTCACGTCTGCAAGAAGCTCGTTAAGTTCAACATTATCAAGGACAAATGTAAGGGATGCACCAAGTGTGCAAGAAACTGCCCCGTTGGCGCTATCAAGGGAACAGTTAAGAATCCTCACGTTATCGATCAGTCCAAATGCATTAAGTGCGGCGCTTGTATCGATAGCTGCCCCTTCAAGGCAATAGTTAAAGAATAAGAAAGGAGAGTTTTGGAATAATGGATAACGTAAAAGTTATAATTAACGGCAGAGAATACGAAGTAGCCGCAGGCTCCACAGTTCTTGAAGCTGCAAAAGCCGCAAGTATCGACATTCCGACTCTTTGCTACCTTAAAAATATAAATGAGATCGGCGCTTGCCGTATGTGCCTCGTTGAGGTATCCGAGGGCGGCAGACCCTTCAGAATGGTCGCTTCATGCGTTTACCCCGTAACCGAGGGTATGGTCATCAAGACCGAGTCCCCCAAGATCACACAGTCGAGAAAGCTCAACCTTGAGCTCCTTCTCTCCAACCATAATCAGGACTGCCTCTCCTGCATCCGTTCCACAAACTGCGAGCTTCAGAAGCTCTGCAATCTCTACGGTGTAAAGAGCAGCGCGTTCGTAGGTGAAAAGACCGCCACAACAAGCGATTCTTCTTCTCTCGCTATCGTTCGCGACAACTCCAAGTGCGTACTTTGCCGCCGTTGCGTTGCCGCTTGTAAGACAATGCAGGGTATCGGCGTTATCGGCGCTAACAACAGAGGTTTTGACACCGAGATCGGCTGCGCGTTCGAGATGGATCTCGCAAACACATCCTGCGTAAACTGCGGACAGTGTATAGTTGCGTGTCCCACGGGAGCTCTCCACGAAAAGGACGAGACCGAGGACGTATTCGCGGCTCTCGCAGATCCCAACAAGAAGGTATATATCTGCACAGCTCCCTCCATCAGAGCAACTATCGGTGAATGCTTCGGCTATGAGCCGGGAACTGACACAGAGGGCAAGATGGTAGCGGCTCTCAAGAGACTCGGCTTTGACGGCGTATTCGATATGAACTTCACCGCTGACCTCACAATTATGGAAGAGGGCTACGAGCTTATCGGACGTATAAAGGAAAACAAGAACCTTCCTCTTATTACATCCTGCTCTCCCGGTTGGATCAAGTACTGCGAGCACTACTTCCCTGAGTTCACAGATAATCTCTCCAGCTGCAAGTCTCCTCAGCAGATGTTCGGCGCTGTTATGAAGACATACTTCGCAGAGAAGAACGGAATCGATCCTAAGGACATCTACTTCGTTTCCGCTATCCCCTGCACCGCTAAGAAGTTTGAGGTTAAGCGCGACGACCAAAACGCCGCAGGTGTTCCCGACGTTGACGTTGCTATCACAACTCGCGAAGTTGCAAGAATGATCGAGAAGGCAGGTATTGACTACAAGGCTCTTCCCGATGAAGAGTTCGACAATCCTTTCCACGTCGGTTCCGGCGCAGGCGCTATCTTCGGCGCAACCGGCGGCGTTATGGAGGCTGCTCTCAGAACAGCTGCAGAAGTTCTCACCGGAAAAGAGCTCCAGAAGGTTGACTTCGAGGAAGTCCGCGGCATGGACGGCGTCAAGCTCGCAACTTACGACCTCGGCGGTCTCACCGTAAAGGTTGCTATTGCCAGCGGAACAGCAAACGCTCGCGATCTTCTTAACAAGATCAAGGCTGGCGAGATCGACGTGGAGTTTGTCGAGATCATGTGCTGCCCCGGCGGTTGTATCAACGGCGGCGGTCAGCCCACACAGCCCGCATCTGTTCGCAACAATGTTGACCTCAAGGCTCTCCGCGCATCCATTCTTTACAATGCCGATGCTAACAAGCTTGCTATCCGCAAGTCTCACGAGAACCCCCAGATCAAGATGATCTACGACGAGTTCTTCGGCGAGCCCAACAGCCACAAGGCTCACGAGATCCTTCACACCACGTATGTAAAGCGCGGTCTGTAAGATCTGATATAATTAAAGGACTGAGTCAAACGACTCAGTCCTTTTTTAGCTTAAAGCAAAGTTTTTGCGAGACGCTGTCTCGCGCTCTGATCAAGGGACCTTTTTAGAGGAAAAGTTCCCTAAAAATCTTCAAAAACTTTGAAAAAATTGATTTTATAAAAATATTATAAGATTTTCGACTTCCGCTCTGTCGCGGAGGTCGAATTTTTGGTCTTTCTTTAATTATCCAACAGAATTATCATTTTTATTCTGACCCGCGCGGCTGAATTTCTGACCGGCGGGAGGATCGTTAAGCAGCTCCGAAACGGTAACGACCTCGTAGCCTTCCTCATAAAGTCTCTTAAGCAAAATGACGGTCGCGTCATACGTACTTTCATAAAGATCGTGCATAAGAATGATATCTCCCTCATCAAGATCTTTCATTACGTTATCAACGATAGTATCTACCTTTTCTTTCCACTCTTTCTCGGTATCACCCTTTTTATAGGTGTACTTATAATCGTTTGAATCAACGCTCCACATAATAACGGAATACGGACACTGTTTTACCCTCTCATCCGTAATATATCCTCCAACAGGACGCATTAAGCGTATTTTAGCGTCAGGAATAACATTATGTATGGCATTTTTTGTTTTATTAAGCTCAGATTCAAATTCTTCTTTCGTGCATTCATCATAATATACATTATGCGTATATCCGTGAATACCTATTTCATTCCCTGCCTCATGAGCATATTTGAGCCCAGCCGCGCCATTGTATTCCGTTCCGTCAATACGGTTTCCCACAACAAAAAACGTCGCGTGATAGCCGTATTTATTAAGCTCGTCCACAATATCCGTGGTTCTTACGTTGTGAGGTCCGTCGTCAAAGGTCAAAGCGATCTTCTTTCGATCTCCTCCAGCTCCGGACTCTATCGATTCTTCTTTGTCCTTGTCTTTTTTTGAGGACCTGTCATCGTCATCACAGCCCGCAAATATAGAAAAAGCCATTGTAAACGTTAGCACGATACAGATGAACTTGACCAGGATCCCCCATTTTTTCTTGGTCATTGTTTTTCCCCCATTTATTTTATTGTAATAAGATTATATCATACAAACAATAACTTTACAAGACATTTTTCTCCATTATTTTGAGTTTTTTATTATTATTTTTTATCAAAAGCTATTGACACAAAAAAGATTTTATGATATAATTTTGAATAATGACTTTGACGAAGAGGGTCTTGTGCAAAAAGCCTGCAGAGAGTGCGCGGTCGGTGAAAGCGCATGGTGAGTAAGTACTTTGACTGTAGCTTCCGAGTTGACTCGCTGAAAAAGAGTAAGCGCGTCCGTTTTCCGCGTTAAGGGTACGCGCCTGTCTGGGCGCAGAGTGGCGTTTTATCGCAAATTGAGTGGTACCGCGGATATTTTCCGTCTCAAGGCATTGGCTTTGAGGCGATTTTTCTTTTTACCGCAAAAAACATATGGAGGACTTTATGGAAACCAAAATTCAGCAGATCCCCGAGAGAATAAAAGAACTGCGAGAGATACTTGAGATAAGTGTCAGCGAAATGGCTGCTTGTACAGGTGTTTCGGAAGAATATTACCTTTCCTGCGAGGCGGGAGAGATAGATCTCAGTATTTCATTTATACACAAATGCGCGCTTCGCTTCGGCGTTGACGTAAACGATATTATCGAAGGTAACAGCCCTAAGCTTCGTACCCTTTCAGTTGTCAGAGCAGGCGCCGGCACAAAGGTCGACAGCCGTTCTGAGTTTGATTATATTAACCTTGCCCCTAAATTTAAGGACAAGATAGCCGAGCCCTTCCTCGTTCGCGCCAAATATTCGGCAGACGAACAGGACAAACCAATAAAGCTCAGCACACACTCAGGTCAGGAAATAGACATTATTGTCAGAGGAAGCCTTAAGCTCGTTGTCGGAGATAATGTCGAAATACTCAACGCAGGCGACACAGCGTTTTACAACAGCTCCGAGCCTCACGGAATGATAGCTTACGGCGGTCACGACTGCGATTTTTACGCGATAGTTATCAAGGGCGACGCAAAGGAATCCATACCCGAAGCGCATTTCGCGCACAGTACTGTTCCTTCCGTTGCTCCGACGTCCAAGATCGCAAGTAAATTCATTGAAACAACAGCTGATGAAAAGGGCGTGTTCAACGGAATCAAGTTCAAGAACATAGATAGATTCAATTTCGCGTACGATGTTATCGACGAGATAGCCGCGCAGTCACCGGACAAGCTTGCCCTGCTTCACGTTTCGGCAGATAAGACAGTCAAGCGCTTCACGTTTGATGATATCAGCCGCGAATCTAACCGTACTGCTAACTATTTCCGCTCGCTCGGAATCAAAAAAGGCGACCGCGTTCTGCTCGTGCTTAAGCGTCACTACCAATTCTGGTTCTCGATGATGGCGCTCAACAAGCTCGGCGCCATCGCGATCCCCGCGACCAACCAGCTTGTAAAGCACGATTTTGAGTACAGATTCAACGCCGCGGGAGTATCCGCCGTCGTTGCTACGGCCGACGGAGACGTCGCGGAGCAGATCGAGCTTGCGCTTCCCGAAAGTCCCACTGTCAAAACGAAGATAATCGTTAACGGCGAGCGCGAGGGATGGCACAACTTCAACGGAGAGCTTCCGATGTTCCGCTCAAAGCTCGAGCGCGTTGACGTCGGCGGAGACGATCCCCTGCTTATGTACTTCACGTCGGGAACTACGGGTTACCCGAAGATCGCTATGCACTCTCACAAATACCCGCTCGGTCACTATCCGACAGCTCGCTTCTGGCACAACGTCGATCCTAATGGACTCCACCTTACGATCTCCGACACGGGTTGGGCAAAGGCTATGTGGGGTAAGCTTTACGGTCAGTGGTTCTGCGAGGGAGGTCTCTTCGTTTACGACTTCGACCGTTTCCACGCTGAGGACATTCTCCCGATGTTCGCAAAATACGGCATAACCTCGTTCTGCGCGCCTCCCACTATGTACAGATTCTTCATTAAAGACGATCTCTCGAAATACGACCTCTCATCTATCAAGCATTCGTCGATCGCAGGCGAGGCTCTCAATCCCGAGGTATACGAGCAGTGGAAGAAGGCGACGGGACTCAATCTTATGGAAGCCTTCGGACAGACGGAATCCACGGTCATCGTCGGTAACTTCGTCGGTATGAAGCCGAAGCTCGGCTCTATG
>JAZRUP010000015.1:0-1690 GCA_045652645.1 Eubacteriales bacterium
CTTGGCCTCCGACTTAGTTGTCACCGATCTCCGTGGTCTCTCCGATAACGACACCCGTTCCGTGGTCAATGAAAAATCCGTGACCGATGGTAGCTCCCGGATGTATCTCAATACCCGTAAACATCTTCGCAAGTTGGCTTACGCATCTTGCGGGGAAATAATGCTTCGATCTGTAAAGCTTGTTTGAGACTCTGTACGCAAGCATTGCGTGAACTCCCGAATAAAGGAGCAACACCTCGATACTGCTCTTTGCGGCAGGGTCTCGCTGGAGAACAGAATCTATCTCCTCTTTGATCTCGGAAATTATTTTGTTCTTGACCTCGGGTATCTTGGCTATCTTCAAAAGAGCCTTTCCCGCCGCGCATTTTTTATTGCATTTGGAGCAAGTCTTAAAATCCATGGTCAATCCTCCTTACGCCACGCTTTTATAGCGTCTATATCATTATTTGTGAGTTTTTTTGTTATGTTTTCGGATTTATAATCATACACGCAAAGCGTTCCTTTTGGCTTTTTTGAATAATCGGGTGTTACCTCGTTTCCGTTTGCGTCCTTACCGTTATAGTATATGTCAACGTAAACGGCAAGTGTCAAGTCCTCTATCGAAACGTTTTCAAAAACGTATTTTCTGTAATTATATACGTTTTTCTTATCTCTGACGGTATATGATCCCGTCGGGAAATATCTTGTCTCCAAGACAGCTTCGGGATGCTCCTTTGAGCTGAAAGCATTATCCTCTTTGTTCTCGGGGGTCAAGTCCGTACTTGTCGTGAGAGTTACATCAAAAACATCCTCGTCCCTCGAAAGAGACTTGTGTCCGAGCCCGAGCTCCTGCTCCATTCTCCGCAAAGTACTCGTGTTATATCTGAACACTATCTGTATCTGGTCAGCATCCGGAATTACCGCCACCTGCGTTATCCCGAAATAACCGTAGTTTTCCTCCGCGCGAGTCAGCTTTCCCTGCCCCTGATAATACATATAAAGATCGCCCTTTTCACGATAAGCCTCGGAAACAGCCTCGTTTGCTATCACCGTATCCATAGAGCTCGGATCTCCCGAAGAAGATATTCTCCAGATTATTATCGCGGAAACAGAAAACACCGCCGCAAAAGCTATATATTTTATTATTCTGCCTATTGTTCGCCATGCTTTATTTGACACAGCATCCTCCTTAAGCCTTTGCGCCCTCTCTTATCTCGCGCAAATTTTTCATTACGTTGTCTCCTCCGCGCCCGAAAGTATTGTAAAGTCTTAAATATTCGGCGTAAAGCTTGTCATATACCGCCGACGCCTCCGGATCAGGATGATAGACCGTTTCCGAAAGACGGCTCATATTGTCCATACACTCATAAAGGTCGTATCCTGCCGCGGACGTTGCGTATATAGCCGAGCCGAGCGCGGGAATTTGAGTTGATTCCGCTATAAGTATATCTTTTTTTAGCACATCTGCGTACAGCTGCATCGTAAACGGGTCTTTTCTCGCGATCCCGCCGGCGCCTATGAATCGTTTTATCTCGACACCGTGCTGTTCGTAGTTTTCAAGGATCACTCTCGTTCCGAAAGCAGTAGCCTCAATAAGCGCCCTCATTATATCCTCGATCTTGGTACTAAGATTCATTCCCACGATAAGTCCCGAAAGAGAGGAATCAACAAGGATATTGCGGTTTCCGTTCCACCAGTTGAGGGCTAAAAG
>JAZRUP010000016.1:0-3344 GCA_045652645.1 Eubacteriales bacterium
GGATATGTACGGCTATCAGATCACTCAAACGGTGAAGACTCGTTCGAATTCCGCACTTGTTCTCAACGAGGGAACGCTTTATCCGATTCTTCATTCCTTTGAGAAAAACGGATATCTGACTTCTTACAAGGACGGCGCAGAAGGAGGACGTGAACGCAAGTATTACAAGATCACAGCAGCGGGAAAGCTTTTTCTGCAAACGCACCTTGAGGAATGGAGCTATTTTACTTCTGTTGTAAACAAGGTGCTCGTGGGAGAAAACTGATATGGACGGAAATGAATTTGATGTAGGCCGTGAAATCGACTATTTTGTAAGAAACGTATGCAGCGGTATAAGATCAAAGCAAAAAAGAGAAGCGGCGAGTGATGAGATACGTGAGCATTTTGAGGATGCAATCTACAGCAAAACACTTCGCGGAATGAGCCGCGAAAAGGCTTTTCGCGAGGCGTGCGTGGAGTTTGGCGACCCGAGCAAGGTCAAGGTAATGCTCGCGCTTTCAAATAATACTTTTTCGCCCGAGTTTTTCAATGAAATTTTACTCTTCCTCGTAAGGGCGTTTTTGGCGTATATTGTGTATTACTGGGTTCGGGGATTGGCATTTCTGGCAAGCGCCGATTTTGTGTGGTATTACTACATTCCCGGCATTCTCGTTCTGTTTGGATTTCAGCCGTTCAGATATTTTTGTCTTTTGTGTTCGCGACTGAAATTCATCGCAAAACTCAAAAAGCTTGCGAAAGAGCAGAACAGCAAAATTGAGCTTTTGAGCGACCCGTTCCTTTCGCTGTTTAAAAGCTCGGATATTTGCGATATTGTTATGAAAGCAAACGGCGAGTGCATTTGCATAAAACTGTTGGCGTTTCCGAAAAGAACACAATCATTGAGATTCCTTGACGAAACCTTGTATTCGGTAACGACGCTTCATTCGGCGGGCACTCGATTTGTAAACAGAAATCCGCATATGATGATGAATCGGGTGGCAACGCCGAATCTTGGTTTCGCTACCTCGAAGCTTCGTGCATATTCATTCTGTTTACCGCTTGAACTTGAAGATGAAAGTAATATCAGAAAAATTATGATCGTAGACAGACTGCCCCGTGAAATGACTTATGTTAAGGGCAATGCGATCGAATACGTTGACCTCGGAGCGACGTTTTTCGGGTTTAGCGTACACTCAGTAAAGTCTTTTTTGAAAAATATTAAAGGAGAGAATTAAGATGAGCAAACCAAAGATAGCAACTTTTTTGAAGGATTTTGTTATTGTAAACGCAATACTGTTCGGTGCGTATCTTGTAATAACAACTGTTGTCACTATGTTTTTCGGCGAAGCTGTGCTTGAGTTCGGCACGGCTCCCACGACCGGGGAAAAGCCAAATATTGTTCTTACAATCTTTTACACTCTAGTGCAGTTAGCGGTATTCTTCGGCTTTTATGTATTTTCTCTGTTCAGATTCGAAAAAGAGAGCGAAGAGAAGCGAGTTTTTCTTGCCGAAATCGGCGCGGAGAGGTTCGACGTAGCGGAATTTTCAAGGAAATATTTCAACGAGCGCGGAAAATATATGATGATTTATTTTTCAGCGATAGTGGTGACTGTATCGTTGGCGAGACTCATCGGCATTCCTCTTGTTTCGATGCTCATACTTCCGCAGAGCATGCTGCCGACTGTACTGCTGTCTGTGTTCGGTATTAGTTCAGGCTCTCGAAGCATTCTGCTGTTTATTGTTACGGTGATTGTAAACATAGCGCTGTACTTTGTTTATCAAAGATATCTTTGCGCTAAAGTCTACGAAAAATGGGCGGACGAGAGATTGAGAGTTAATTAAGAAGACTATATCACAGTAAATGGTTGGCTTTTGATCAAAAAACTATAATAGTAGTTGATTATCGTAAGGTGTCTTATTCAATGTATACTATAAACTTTAATTCACTAGGAGGTGGATTTTATGATAAGCAATAAAATGATATTTGGAGTGTTAATAACAATAATTGGTCTTGTCTTTTCTGCATTTTGTTTTATTTATGCAGTCATGAATCCGTGGAATTGGAATGGCATAGGCGGACTTTGGGGTTCATTCCTTGGTACACATATGCTAATTCCGTTCATAATTGGGATGGTTATAATGATTGTTGGTATTGTGCTTTGTTTTGTGGAAGCATATCGTAAAGGCAAATAATTCGCATTTTCATTATCTTGAACAGAGGAGAGACTATCCCACTTCTGAAAAAACACTAAAATCAGTTATATTAAGTGACATAGCAATTAATAAATTAAGCCGGCTCGTTTAAGCCGGCTTAATTTATTAATTGGCATTTGTTGCCTCAAAAACTTCATTGCGTGCCATATCCTGAAGTGCGCGGAGAAGTTCGGGGGCTTTGCCGCCGACGGGTTTGCCGTCGATCTCTTCTGCTGCGAGGCAGTAGCGGCTGACTGCGGACGAGATGATCTCGTCGGCTTCCATCATTTCGTCGAGCGTGAAGGCTTCCTCGCGCACGGGAATGCCGAGGATCCCGCAATAGCGGATCAGATTTGCACGGGCGATGCCGGGGAGGATGAGATTATCCGTCGGTGCGGTGCGGAAGACGCCGTCCTTGATGATATGTATGTTTGAATGCGAGCCCTCGGTGACTCTGCCGTCGCGGTGAAGGACAGCCTCTTGTGCTCCCGCCATTTCAGCCTTCTGCGATGCCATAACGGAGGGGATGAGGTTGATCGTCTTGATGTCGCAATGCAGAAAACGTGTGTCGGGCACGGTGATGAGCTTGATCTTTTTGTATACGTCCACCATCTCTGTCGGGCGAAGCATAACCCATACGTTTCCGTGGCACATCTCGCCCCAAGCGTGATTTCGGGGAGCGGTGCCGCGCGTTACCTGAAAATACACCCACTGCTCGCCGGTATCGACCTGCGTGACGAGTCGGCGTATGAGGGCGCAAAGCTCCTCGGGCGTGTGGGGGATGCCGATACCGAGTGCGTCTGCGCTTCTGTAAAGGCGTGCGACGTGCTCCTCAAGTTGCCAGACGATGTGGTTGCGCGCAAAGGTTGCGTCATAAACTCCGTCGCCAAAATAGCAACCGCGGTCGAGCATAGGAACTCTCATATCTTCAATCGACGATATTTTGCCGTTGTAATAAGCTAAATCTTTCAATGTTTGCCTCCGAAATATATTTTAATCAATGATTTCCTATATTAAGTATAGCACGAGTGAGAGAAAAAGTCAAGATTGAATCCTCAAAGCTTTGAAGTTTTGTTCAACCCGACAAAAATAAAATCCCCCATTGACAAACGGGGAATTTTATTATATAATATAATAGTATAAAAATTTACTCTAACGGAGGAAAAAATGGA
>JAZRUP010000017.1:0-4541 GCA_045652645.1 Eubacteriales bacterium
GAATCACTACGGCGCGACGGCTGACGGTCTCGTTATGGCGTATCGCGCGGTCGCGCCCCTGCTTTACGCTTACACTCTCCAGTATCACCCCACGGGCGCGGCTTATCCCTCTCAGATCTTCGGCGCGCTTGTAACAGAGAAGGTACGTTCCATCGGCGCTCAGCTTATCAACAAGGACGGCGAGGCGTTTATGTATCCTCTTGAGACACGTGACGTTTGCGCGTCCACCGTTATCCGCGAGTGCAAGAAGGGCAACGGCGTTGATACCTTCAACGGCGGTCAGGGTATCTGGCTCGACTCTCCGATGATCGATATGATCCACGGCGAGGGAACTATCGAAAAGAGGATCCCCGCTATGATGCGTATGTACCTCAAGTACGGCATCGATATGAGAAAGCAGCCCATTCTTATCTACCCCACGCTTCACTACCAGAACGGCGGTATCAAGATCGCCGATAACGGTATGTCCGACGTAGAAAACCTCTTCGTCGCGGGTGAGGCTGTCGGAGGCATACACGGTGAGAACCGTCTTATGGGTAACTCACTGCTCGATATTATCGTTTTCGGACGCAACGCGGGCGTTAACGCGGCGAAGGCGGCGAAGGCGGCAAAGACTCCCGAGGGACTTAATCTCGACCACGTTGAGAGCTTCAAGAAAGAAATGGCTGACGCGGGCATCGTGACCGACGAGGTCTCCCCGAAGCTTCTCCCGAGATACACTCACGGAAATCCCCGTTTCGAGGCAAAATAACAGGGGGCGAATTTAAAAAATGAGCAACAATCAAAACAAGGGCAAGAAAGCCCTTTGGATAATGATCGCACTCGTGCTCGTCGCGGCTGTCGCGGCTTGGTGCGTATATAACGCGACAAGATCAACCAAGGGCACAGAGAGCGTTATCAAATTCTCTACTGTCACAGCTCTTCTCGTTGGCATCTTCATTATTACCGCTTTCGGTTATCTTCTCGGAAGCATATCTGTCAAGGGCGTTTCTCTCGGAACGGCGGGCGTGTTCCTTGTAGCTATCCTTTTCGGATACCTCTGCACGCTTGACGGCCTTCGTGAGATCCCCGTTCTCCGCGGACTTTATATTTCCGGCAGTGACGCGCTTCTCAATGAGTGGTACGACGACGTTATCTCAAATATCGGTCTTGTGCTGTTCGTAGGCGCTGTCGGATTCATCGCGGGTCCAAATTTCTTCAAGAATCTTAAGAAAAACGCGAAGTCCTTCGTCCTTCTCGGCGGTATAATCATCGCGGCAGGCGCGGCTTGCGCGGCTGTATTCGCTCTTATCCCCGGGATCGGCGCAAGATTCTCGGTCGGCGTTCTCTCGGGCGCGCTTACGACGACCCCCGGCTTCTCCGCGGCTAAGGAAGCGGCGATAAGCCTCGGTCAGGGAACTGATATCATCACCTTAGGACACGCTATCGCGTATCCCTTCGGTGTTATCGGAGTCGTACTTTTCGTACAGCTTATTCCGAAGATCCTCAAGGCTGATATGAATAAGGAGCGCGAGCTTCTCCGCGCGGGCGCTGATACTGTTCACGAAAATAAAGAGGGACTGTTTAAGTGCGATCCGTTCGGACTTACGCCCTTCGCTATGGCAGTCATTCTCGGACTTATCCTCGGCGCTATAAAGATCCCGCTTTCAGCCAAGGGCTACGCAGGCCCCTGCTTCAGCCTCGGCACGACGGGCGGTACTCTCATTATGTGCCTTGTTTTCGGACATTTCGGACATTTCGGCAAGCTTTCGCTTGAGGTTACGGAATCGACCGCGAAGGTCCTCCGTGAGCTTGGACTTATGCTCTTCCTTATCGGCGCGGGTGTCAGCGGCGGCGTTTCGCTCGTCAGCGAGATCTCGAAGTCCTCTCTTGGCGGTATGATCGTCGTTTACGGACTTATCGGCGGCGCGGTTATGACTCTTGTTCCTATGATAATCGGCTTCATTTTTGCGAAATACGTTCTGAAGCTGAATCTGCTCAACGCGCTCGGCTCTATCACGGGCGGTATGACATCGACTCCCGCTCTCGGAACGCTTATCAACACGGCAAAGACCGATGACGTTGCGGGCGCGTACGCCTCGACATATCCTATCGCGCTTGTACTTATAGTATTGGCATCACAGCTGATAGTAACGCTTATGGCATAAATACGTTTCAAATCTTCAGATCGAGGAAAAAGCGTATAAAGAAAAAGCTTAAAGGGTGCATCAAATGCAAAACGCATTTGATGCACCCTTTTTAGTTATTATTTCGCCCGTATATAAAAATCATTACCTATTAAATAACGCAAGTCTTGTAAATACTGTTTTTTCAATATTTAATTTCTTTATTTTGAATAAAATGAAATACTCGGTCAATAATATAAGCAGACAACAAAAAAACAAGGAGTTACACAATATGTCAGACAAATTTAAAAATTCAAAATTCTACAAAACAATGAAGGACCCCAAGATCAGCCGCGCTATTTATATCTCCCTTGTACTTCTGCTTGTAGCCGTCGTCGCTATCGTTGGAATAACCGTCGCCGCAAACCGTAAGCAAAAGCAGCCCGTCGCGGACGGAACACAAAACACGCCTTCGACAAATCCCCCCTCAACAAACACACCGCCCGTAACGGAAACACCGGACGAGCCCCAAACGCCCGACCAGAGCACGGGTACAGACAACGGAACGCCCTCAAAGCCCGTGGTCGATCAGCTTCCCGATTTTTCGCTTCCCGTTTCGGGAAAGGTAACGGAGCATCACGACCCCAAGCTTCAGGTCTTCTCCGACACGATGAACGATTACAGAGTACACCTCGGCATAGACATTTCGACAGACGAGGGAGCGCCCGTTTACGCCGCGGCGGACGGAACGGTATCGAAGATCTGGAAAGACCCTATGATGGGATATTCCGTGGCTATCTCGCACAGCGGAGATTCAGTAACCGTGTATAAGAACCTCTCCAACACTCTTCCCGAAGGAATCGAGGAGGGGGTAAAGGTAAAAGCGGGACAGCAGATAGCGTCGGTAGGCGAGAGCGCGCTGACGGAGATAGCGGAGGAATCTCATCTTCATTTTGAGATGACGGTCGGCGGTATCCTCGTTGATCCTCTCGAATATTATTCCGCAAAGGAGCTTGAAGCGCTCGCGGTTGATACGGCGTACGAAAATTGACGTCACACTAAAAAAGAACATCAAATCTTTTCATAATGCTATTAAATAATTATATCACAATTTATATAGTTTTTTCTCCAGTTTTGTTTGACAAAAATCCATTATTATACTATAATTATTATAGGAATCTGCGTACTCGACACCCTGTTATAAGCGCTTAAATAAGACCTCGCCGCTGTAATAAAAGCGAAGGGTTAAATAAGCCTTCCCATTCAGGGGAAGGCTTATTTGAGTGTTCACTCGCTGACGGAAATATCAATTGCCTTTGGGTAAGTTGTTCGAAGAAAGGAAAAATTATGATAATTTTTTATATTGCTTCAGGCGTTGCCGCGTTTCTTTTGATAGCTGCGCTGATAACAGCGTTTGTATGCTTTAAAAGGATATTTTACGGCAAAAGAAAGCAGAATACCGAGGAATTTCCCATCCCGGAGGGAAGGGAATACGCTCCTTTCCGCGAGGAGATGATAAAGTGGATGAAAGACGCGAGAGCACTTCCGCATACGGACGTTGAGATCCGCTCGCACGACGGACTCACACTTCGAGGAAAGTATTACGAATACGAAAAAGGAGCTCCGCTTGAGATACTTTTCCACGGCTACAAGGGCTCGTCCTTCAGGGATCTGAGCGGGGGTATCGCCAGATGCTTTTCAATCGGGCACAACGCGCTCATCGTTGACCACCGCGCGTCCGGAAGAAGTGAGGGCAGAGTCATAACCTTTGGAGTTAAGGAAAGCCGCGACTGCCTTCGTTGGATCGATTTCGCGGTCAAAAGCATAGCGCCCGACGGCAAGATCATAATAACGGGAATATCAATGGGCGCGGCAACGGTAATGCTCGCGTCGGCTGAGGAGCTGCCATCGAACGTTATCGGTGTTCTTGCCGATTGCGGATACACGTCAGCCAAGGAGATAATCAAAAAGGTAATAAAGGAGATGGGGCTTCCCGAGGACTTTCTTTATCCGTTCGCGAGACTTGGCGGTATGATCTATGGGGGTTTTGACGTCAACCGCGCGGACGCGGAGGAAGCGCTTCGGCGCACGAAGCTTCCCGTCATCTTTTTCCACGGCGACACGGACGATTTTGTTCCGCATTATATGAGCGTGCGGAATTACGAGGCGTGCGCGTCGGAGAGGAAGCGTCTTGTGACGGTAAAGGGCGCGGGACACGGACTTGCGTATCCATGTAATAAGGAGACGTACGTTTCAGAGCTTAAGAACTTTTTTGGATAAAAATCAAAAATTTCTCAGGCGCACAACCGCCCAAGAAAAACTAAGCCTTTTTCAAGTTTTCGCCCGCCTTTTTCAAAAGGCGGCACGGATCCAACGCCGTGTGGCGTTGGTCGCGCTCCGCAGAGCGCGAAATCCACCTTTTGCGTCCCGAAAAAA
>JAZRUP010000018.1:0-4905 GCA_045652645.1 Eubacteriales bacterium
CCACGAGCCGCGTCGAGCGTGCCATCCGCCACGCCATCGAGGTCGCGTGGGACAGAGGCGACGTGGATACGCTCAATTCATATTTTGGATATACCATTCAGAATAACAGAGGAAAGCCCACGAATAGTGAGTTTATCGCGATGATTGCCGATAATTTGCGGCTTAAATATAAGCTGAACTAAAAAAGCCTCCCCCTTGGGGGGAGGTGGCGGCATAGCCGACGGAGAGGGGGAAATCTTCGCTTTCTTGCGCCCTCTCAGTCAGCTTTGCTGACAGCTCCCCCAAAGGGGGAGCTTTGTTTGTGAGCCGAGGAACAGCGAGTTCATCGCGATGATAGCGGATAATTTGAGGCTTAAATATAAGCTGAATTAAGCTATTGAGGAACCGGGTGATGAAAAGGAGGGAGGGAAACTCTCTCTTTTTCATTGCTTTTTGCCTTGCGAGGGTGTATAATAATAGTTGATTCAAATACGAAAGGACAATAATCATGAAAGAGTACAGAATTGTCGTGGCAGGATGCCGAGACTATAAAAACTATTTCAAGATTTCGAGAGAATTAAAAAAATATATCAATAATCTCGGAGATGACTGTGAAATTATTATTGTTAGCGGAGGCGCAAGCGGCGTGGATGCTTTAGGTGAAAAATTTGCCAAGAAACACAATTTTAAGGTGGAGAGATACCCTGCTGAGTGGGAAAAATACGGAAGATCGGCGGGGCCTATCCGTAATTCTAAAATGGCTCAGGCTGCTGACGGAGTTATTGCTTTTTGGGATGGAAAATCTCGCGGAACAAAAAATATGATCGAATGTGCGGAAAAGGCTAAAAAGCCGTGTAAGATCATTAATATTTAAATAAGACCTGATAAAGTTTTTTTATTTTTTATCAATATATAATCGGTTGGCAATTACTATAATCGTTCGCCGTCCTTTATAAATAATCGAATTACGATTATACTTATTTTAATATGATTAGAAGGGCGGTTTTGTAGTGACGCAAAAAATTATTGGAAACAGAATACAAAACATAAGAAAGCAAAGAGGAATGACGCAGGAGCAACTTGCAGAGAGAATAGACGTAAGCCCTCACTATCTATCGGCTCTTGAAAGAGGAGTTTACAATATTAAGCTTGACTTGCTGGTTAAAATTCTCAATATTCTCGATTGCTCGGCAGACGATGCTTTTCAGGACGTTGTCAACAATTCGTCAAAAATAAAGGCAAGCCGACTTTCCGAGATGCTTAAAACGCTTTCGCTTGATGAACAAAGAAAGATATATGAAGTTGTGGAAACCATGATTAATAATTCCTCTAAATAAACGTTCTTGTTTTTTAGGTATTCTTTTTTATACCTTGACAAAAAAATGCATATTTGATACAATAAAAATATAAATAATTACTTGGAGGATATAATGAAAAAACTACTATCATTAATATTGGCTCTTTCAATGCTTCTTTTGTGTGTTGGCTCGCTTGCTTCGTGCGAGCTTTTCGGAGGCTCGAAGGAGGACGAAAAGAAGGACAGCGGATTTGATGACGGAAAGGGAACGGAGGACGACCCTTACGAGATCTCAAACGCTAAGGAGCTTAAAAATCTTTCGAAAAAGCTGAACGACGCGGAATATTACGCGGAGTATTGCGATAAATACTACGTTCTTACAAAGGACATCGACCTTGACGGCGCGGAGTGGACGCCCATCGGAGGGGACAGCTACAACAATAGATTTGCGGGCGTTTTCGACGGGCAGGGTTACACGGTAAGTAATTTTAATATTACCAAGGTCAGCGAGGAAGGCTACGCTGTGGGGCTTTTCGGAACTGTATCGGGAACCGTAAAAAATCTTAATGTCAGCAATTTTAATATCAGTATAAATCCCTCAAAAGGCGTAAAGGTCGGAGGAATCGTCGGCGAGCTTTGCGGAGAGGGCTCTGCTATGTACGGTTGCTCGGCGTACAGCGCGCAGATAAACGTTGTCACGGAGCGAAACGCAACGGTTGGCGGCATTGTCGGCAATGCTTATATGGCAGCCTTGAGAAATTGCCGTTCCGAGGTCAATATAAATGCCGAGAGCAAATTGGAAATGGGTGATATGGAAGCTCTTGGCGTTACCTGCGGCGCGTTTGCCGGCGGAATCGGAGATTCTACGGTGATCACGGATTGCAGCGTATACGCAACCGTCAGCGCGACCTCAAACACACACGGAGCCTCTGCGGGTCTTTTCGTTGGTGGAATCAATAAATCCGAGCTGTCGGGATGCTTTGCCGAGGGAACTGTGACTGTGACTTGCTCGAATTATGATGAAAATCAAGGCTACCGCGCGGGATACGTCGGCGGTATCGCGGGCGAGGCATTATGGGATGCCGTAATCAAAAAATGCGCCTTTAACGGTACTGTTCAGGCGAGAGGAAAGGGTAATTTTTATTTGGGCGGTCTTGCGGGAAAGCTTGACGGAATAATAGAGAACTCTTACGCGTCGGGCTTCGCCGATCTTAAAGCATACGGAATTTATACAAATTATAACGCAAACGGCTCTTATGTCGGCGGTCTTCTCGGTATTGCCGACGTGGCAGAGATCAAAAACAGCTATGCGAGCAATCGTATCACTGCTCGGTATACGGATAATACCCTGCGCGTCGGCGGACTTGTGGGCGGATGTATTTCGGACACAAATTGCAGTATTTCCTTGTATAACTGCTTTTCTGTGAAAGACATTGATGTTGAGGTCACGTCATACATTGATAATACATATCTTCATATCGGATACTGCGCGGGCGATGCTTCTTTTGTCAATACCGAGGGCTGTTACCGTTATTACTTGCAATGGGTGCGCGCCGTTTATAACTCGGTGCACCAATACCCGACGGACAATGAAAGCATCAAAGAAGCCGAGAAAAGCTTTGTAAATTCCCCGTATTTTTATATTGAAACGCTTGGTTGGGATGAAAGCGTTTGGGATTTTTCAAGCCTTGACGATGTTAGTCAAAAATTTCCCGTTTTGCACGCGAGCAAAACAATAGTTGACTGATAAAACGCTTCAAGCCGCGGCGAATGCCGCGGCTTGTGCTGTTTTATTTTACTTATTTATTTTCACCGAGGAGCTTTGCTCTGACCTTGATGGGAAGTCCGAAAAGGTTGATAAAGCCTGCGGAATCCGCCTGATTGTAGTCCTCGTCCTCGCCGAACGACGCTGTCTGCTCGTCGTAGAGCGTGTAGGGAGAGGTTACGCCCGCGTTGATGAGATTGCCCTTGTAGAGCTTGAGCTTAACGTCACCCGTAACGGTCTCGTTAACCTTATCGACGAACGCGCAGAGCGCCTCGCGCAGAGGTGTGAACCACTGACCGTTGTAGCAGAGGTCTGCCATCTTCGGCGCGACCTGAGCCTGCATAAAGTGGAAGGTCTCCTTATCAAGGCAGATGGTCTCGAGAACGTTGTGAGCCTTATAAAGGATAGTACCCGCGGGGGTCTCATAAACGCCGCGCGATTTCATACCGACAAGACGGTTTTCAACGATGTCAAGAAGTCCGATTCCGTTAGCGCCGCCGATCTCGTTAAGCTTCGTTACAAGCTCAACAGCGCCCATTTCGACACCGTCGATAGCGGTGGGGATACCCTTTTCGAAGTGGATCGTAACGTAGGTGGGAACGTCGGGAGCCTGCTCGGGAGATACGCCGAGCTCAAGGAATCCGGGCTTATTGTACTGCGGCTCGTTTGCGGGAGATTCAAGATCCATACCCTCGTGAGAGAGGTGCCAGAGGTTCTTATCCTTTGAGTAGTTGGTCTCGCGGTTTATCTTAAGGGGAATGTTATGCGCCTCAGCGTAGTCGATCTCCTCGTCACGGGACTTAATATCCCACTCACGCCAAGGAGCGATGATAGCCATATCGGGAGCGAACGCCTTGATGGTCAGCTCAAAGCGGACCTGGTCGTTACCCTTACCGGTGCAGCCGTGGCAGATAGCGTCAGCGCCCTCGGCGATAGCTATCTCAACGAGTCTCTTCGCGATGCAGGGACGCGCGTGAGACGTTCCGAGGAGGTAGTCCTCATATTTAGCGTCTGCCTTGAGGCAGGGCCAGATGTAATTTTCGATGTAATCCTGCTTGAGGTCCTCGATGTAGAGCTTGGATGCTCCGGTCTTGAGAGCCTTTTCCTCAAGTCCGTCAAGCTCTGTTCCCTGACCGACGTCGCCCGAAACGGCGATAACCTCGCAGTTGTTGTAGTTTTCCTTGAGCCACGGAATGATGATCGATGTATCAAGGCCGCCCGAATAGGCGAGTACGACTTTTTTAATGTCTTTCTTTTCCATTGTTTTTTATCTCCTGTATAATATTATTTATATCATGCGGCTTATTCAGCCAACGCGCATAATTATACAACCGAAAATGTGTATTGTCAAGTGTATTTGCAAATTTATACATTATTGTTTGCAATTTATACACAAGTTTGAGTTTTTATGACAGAGGTGAGGTTTATCTTGAGTGTTTGTTTTCTTTGCTGAAAAGACACCCCAAATTTTAGGTGCTTCGCGCCCAAAATTTAGGTTGTCTTTTCCGGGACGCAAAGGGGAATTTCGACCTCTACGGAGGTCGACCGGCGTTTCGTCGCCGGCTCCCGAAAAACTTTTGAAAAAGTTTTATCAAAACTTTAAAAAAGGCTTAGTTTATCTTAATCGTTTGTTCGTCTTAAAGATTTTTGCGTTTTTCAAAGCAGCGACAGCACAAATTCCGCCGCCATAATGACAATAGCCGCTATCATTCCGCCGTTGAGAAGCAGCATATGCGTTGCCCTGCTGCCCTCGACCTCGTATTTGGGAGCTTCGAATCTTATCTTCTTCAAAAACACGAAAAACAGTATGACTCCCGTCAGTATAATCCCCGCACCGATTATCAGAGTTCCCGCAACGAGAAGC
>JAZRUP010000019.1:0-4878 GCA_045652645.1 Eubacteriales bacterium
AGCGTCCTCATAACCGTATCAACGGTAAGCGCGAGGTCACTTTTGCTTCTGTGCTTTGCCTTGGAGAAATCGACCGCGACGCGGTTGATGCTGTATATCGCGCTGACACCCATATCGTACGCGGGCTCCATATTGTCGCCGATGTCGCCGACGATCGCTATAACGGGAACGTTTATCACCTTCGCTCTTCCCGCGATCCCGATAACGACCTTGCCGCGAAGACTCTGGTTGTCGATCCTTCCTTCGCCCGTGAAGATAAAGTCCGCGTCCTTCGCGATATCCTCAAAGCCGACGGTGTCAAGAACGGTCTCAATACCCGGCTTGAGCGTCGCGCCGAAGAACGCTGCCATTCCCGCGCCCATACCGCCTGCCGCGCCCGCTCCGGGGATGTCCGCAACGTCGATACCAAGCTCTTTTTTGACGGTCTCGGCCCCCGCGCGCAGATTCTCGTCAAGGAGCTTTACGGTATCGGGATCGGCGCCCTTCTGAGGAGAGAAAACGTACGCCGCGCCCGTTTCGCCGTAAAGGGGATTGTCAATATCGCACATAGCGGTAATTTCGATACCCTCAAGCAGTTTTTTTACTGCGGAAACGTCTATTTTAGCTATTTTATGTAATGTCGAGCCCGTGGGAACGAAGGTATTACCGTCGGCATCGTAAAATACCGCGCCCGCGCCTGCTGCCGCACCCGCGCCCATATCGTTGGTACAGCTTCCACCGAGTCCCACGACTATTTTCTTGCAGCCCTTGGCAACCGCGTCGCGAATGAGCTGACCTACGCCGAAGGTGGTCGTAAGACAAGGATTTTCGCGTCCCAGCACCATAGGAAGGCTTGCTGTTGCCGCCATTTCGATGATAGCGGTCTTGCCGCCGTCAACGGTTGCGTAAAAGCTCTCTATATCCTCCATATAAGGGCCCTTTGCCGTGAGCGTTACGCGCTCGCCGTTCATAGCCTCAATGAAGCATTCAACCGTACCCTCGCCGCCGTCGGCAACGGGGATGCTCATAGTCTTGCAATCGGGGAAATGCGTGAGGACCTGCTCCTTCATAATAGCGCAGATCTCGGACGAGCTCATAGTGCCCTTAAATGAATCGGGCATAAAGATTACTTTTTTCATATTTTACCTCGAAGAGTATATTCTCCTTAACTGATACATCATTTGAACAAATTTGTCAAGTGCCGAGTTGACATAATCCCAGATATGTGCTATAATTTTTTGAAACAAAATAAAACAAAACGGAGGGGAAAATGCTTATAAGGCGCGCGAACAAAAACGATATTTACGGGATAAACTCGCTATTGCGTCAGGTTTTGACAGTACATCATACGGGCAGACCCGACATATTTAAGCCGAACGCGAAGAAATATACGGACAGCGAGCTTCTTTCAATTATCGAGGATGATAAAAAGCCGATATTTGTTGCTGTAAATGACAGTGACGAGGTTCTCGGCTACGCCTTTTGCGTGTTTGTTCAGCATAAGAACAACAATATTTTGACGGATATAAAAACCCTATATATTGATGATCTTTGCGTTGACGAGTCCTCGCGCGGAGAACACATAGGGAAGAGTCTATACGATCACGTAGCTGAATTCGCAAAATCAGAGGGATGTTATAATCTGACGCTTAACGTCTGGTCGTGTAATGAAGGCGCTATAAAATTTTACGAAAAATGCGGACTCACACCGCAGAAGATCGGAATGGAGAAGATTTTATAATTTAAAATAAGGGTAGCTCAAAGAGAGTCGGATTTTTGTCGATCTTTGCTTTGACCTATTTTAGACAAGTACTTGAACAACATAGGATATACAGACATAGCAACTGCGACGACAATGAAATATCTGATGGAACGGAGCCAAAGAGCTTCGGTTCCGTTTCCAAAGATCTTAAATACGACTTTGAGTCCCTCTTTTACGCCGACAACGGCGATAAGTCCGACAACGACCTTAACTATTTGACCCGCAAGAGGAGCTTTCGTGTCAAAATCAATGAATTTTCGCTCTATGGGATAGAGGCAAAATACGCCCGCGGTCGCGCCGAGAAGCGTTGCAGCGTTTTTGCGAAGCTCATAAAGATTTTCCTTGTCTATATCTGCAGGGAAATTAAATAGATACGCGAAAAGTGTGAAGCCTATTGACATAAGGAAGAAAATACCGAGCAGAATATACATAAAATTCGGATTCTTTTTGGTATATTCAAACAGAGGATAAAGAGTAAGAACGAGAATCGCGCCGATAAGGAGAGATACTGATACGTCAAGAAGTGTGTGAACTCCGAGATACATTCTTGTCAGCGGAATTATAATTATTATCGCGACGGACAGTATCCTAAGCCAATTTTTCTTTGCTATAAGCGCGATAGAGCCAAACGTACCTGTGGAGTTTTGAGTGTGGCCGCTCGGAAACGAGTAACCGCCCGCACCTTCAACTGCGCCATCAACAGGCTTGAACGTCGGGTCTTTTATCCAAGGGCGAGGGATCATAAATAAAATTTTCATAATTTGATTTATTATAACTCCGAGAAATCCGACGGACATTATGTAGTAACCTTGACGTTTGTCAACGCACCAGAAGAAAATTAACGCGGCTGCTAAAAAACCTACCTCGCTTCCGAGCTCTGTGAGAATTAGAACAACAGCGTTGAGTACGGGGGTTCGTATTGATTCAAAAAAATAAAGTATATCCATATAAACACCTCACTTTATACTCATATAATAGCATAAAAAGTAAAATAAATCAATATTTCTGTTGCCATTTAAAGATAAATGTGATAAAATAATAAAAAATAATACTTATAAAACTTAAGGTGATCTTATGAGAGCATATGAAAGATTTATTGAATACGTAAAGATTCATACTATGGGTTGTGAAGAGTCTGAAACCGTTCCGTCGACAGTACGTCAGTTTGATCTTTCTAAAATACTTGTGGAAGAGCTGAAGAAAATTGGCGTTGAGAATGCGTTTTGTGACGATAAATGCTATGTTTACGCGTCCATTCCCGCAACGGCAGGATACGAAAACACACCATCGGTAGGATTTATAGCGCACGTTGATACGGCTTTGGATTTTTCCGGCGAAAACGTAGAACCTAAAATTATTGAAAATTATGACGGAAATGATGTTGAACTCGGCAGCGGCAGAACACTTAAAGTAGCGGAGTTCTCTCATTTAAAGTCTCTCAAGGGAAGAACCCTTATAACCGCATCGGGTGATACCTTGCTCGGAGCTGACGATAAGGCGGGCGTTGCTGAGATCGTAACGCTTGCGGAACGTCTTATTAATGAAAACATTCCTCACGGTAAGATATGTATAGGCTTCACTCCCGACGAGGAGATCGGACGCGGCGCTGATCACTTTGATATCAAGAGGTTTGGTGCTGACTTCGCTTATACCGTTGACGGAGGGCCCGAGGGAGAGGTCGTTTACGAAAACTTCAATGCGGCGGGCGCGAGATTTGATATTACGGGTGTCAGCATCCATCCGGGACACGCTAAAAATATGATGGTAAATGCGGCTCTTGTAGCATGTGAGATCAATTCGATGCTTCCCGCGGGAGATACTCCGAGAGATACGGAGGCCTATGAAGGATTTTATCATCTTTGCGATATGAAGGGAAGCGTAACGGAGGCAACTATTGAATATATAGTTAGAGACCATAGTGCGGAGTGCTATGCGGCGCGTCTTGCGACACTTCGTCATATAGAAAAGCTCATAAATGAAAAATACGGCGAGGGAACAGTTAAGCTGACCATAAAGGAGCAATACCGAAATATGGCAGAAAAGATCATTCCCTGTATGCATATAGTTGAAACCGCGCTTGAGGCATCGAGATCTTGCGGCGTAGAGCCTGTTATCGAGCCTATACGCGGAGGAACCGATGGAGCGAGACTCTCTTTTGAGGGACTTCCTTGCCCGAATCTCGGCACGGGAGGTTATGGTTTCCACGGTCCCTACGAGCATATAACCGCAGAGGGAATGGATACCGTCGTTGATATATTGACGGAAATAGTAAGAATATATTCTTGTAAATAAGGTCGGTTAAAAATGACGCGCAAATTATATTATGAAAACAGTTATATAAAGGAATTTGAAGCAGAAGTTCTTTCCTGCGAACCGCTAAAGGACGGTAAATACGGGATAGTACTAGACTCTACGGCTTTCTTCCCTGAGGGAGGCGGACAGCCCGCAGATACAGGAACACTTGGCGAGGCTCTTGTGCTTGACGCGCACGAGCGAGGAGAGGACGTCGTTCACTATACCGACAAGCCCCTTATTGTCGGAGAAAAGGTTAAGGGTACTCTTGATTTTGAACGCCGCTTGAGACTTATGCAAAATCACAGCGGAGAACATATACTTTCAGGTATCGTTAACAGAAAATACGGTTATGATAATGTAGGCTTTCATATGGGAAGCGAGGATATAACCGTTGATTATAGCGGATTCCTCGGCAGAGATGAGCTTCTCGAGATAGAGCGCGAGGCGAATATAGCGGTCTGCCGTAATCTCCCCATAATTACGAGCTTTCCTTCATCTGAGGAGCTTAAAAATATCCATTACAGAAGCAAAAAAGAGCTTTTTGGGTCAATACGTATAGTCGAGGTCAAGGACTTTGATATTTGCGCATGTTGTGCTCCACATCTGAATTTTACCGGTGAGATCGGAATGATAAAAATACTTGATTCCATAAAATATAAGGGTGGAGTCAGAGTGCATTTTCATTGCGGATTTGACGCGGTAGACGATTATAACCGAAAATATGATGCGGTACGCGAGATCGCGAATACACTCTCTGTTCCTCAAAATGACGTCGCGGAAGGTTTTAGAAAATATGATAAGGAATACGCCGAGTGCCGCGCTTATTGCTCACAATTAAAATC
>JAZRUP010000020.1:0-7414 GCA_045652645.1 Eubacteriales bacterium
CACAGAACGACATGGCTACGATCCGACTTCGTTTGTAAGGAACTCACCCATGAGCTTTTTCTCACCGGTTGCGGGGTCACGTGTGAACGCAACGCCGGTTCCGCAGTTTTCACCCATGTTACCGAATGCCATAGCCTGTACGTTTACAGCTGTACCCCAGCTATAGGGGATATCGTTGTCGCGGCGGTATACGTTAGCTCTGGGGTTATCCCAAGAACGGAATACAGCCTTAACAGCGCCTATGAGCTGCTCCTTAGGATCGGAGGGGAAGTCCTGACCGATCTTTGCCTTGTACTCAGCCTTGAACTGATTTGCAAGTTCCTTGAGGTCATCAGCGGTGAGCTCGACGTCGAGCTTAACGCCCTTTTCCTCTTTCATCTTATCGATAAGCTCCTCGAAGTACTTCTTTCCGACTTCCATAACAACGTCGGAGTACATCTGGATAAATCTTCTGTAGCAGTCGTAAGCCCAACGGGGGTTGCCGGACTTCTTAGCCATAACCTCAACGACCTCTTCATTAAGACCGAGGTTAAGAATAGTGTCCATCATACCGGGCATGGATGCGCGAGCACCGGAACGAACGGAAACGAGAAGGGGATTCTCAAGATCGCCGAACTTCTTGCCTGTTACGCCTTCCATCTTTACGATATATTCCATGATCTCAGCCATGATAGAATCGTTGATCTGACGTCCGTCCTCATAATACTGTGTGCAAGCTTCGGTAGAAATAGTGAAGCCCTGGGGAACGGGAAGACCGATGTTTGTCATTTCAGCAAGGTTAGCACCCTTACCGCCAAGGATCTCACGCATGGAAGCGTTACCCTCGGAAAAGAGATAGCAATATTTTTGTGCCATTTTTGTTCTCCTTGTTTTTTGTATTTTTTATTCAACGCATATTATACCATACTTTACATTACTTTTTCAAGTCTTTTTTAGATTTTTTTTGTTTTTTTTTCAAAAGATTTTCAAATATTATATTATCGGTTGACATATTTTATTTTTTAGGTTATAATTAATCGTAATAATAGGTAAAATAAAATCTTATACGGAGGATCAATGTCAAACATCTTCGATCTTTTTAAGAAAATAGAAAAGGAACAGACACCGGTAATGCCGGTGGCTTTTATTGTGGTTGGGCTCGGAAACCCCGGTCCTGATTATGTCAATACCAGACATAACGCGGGATTTTTGACGCTTGACTATATAGCCGAGCGCACAGGCTGCAATATTAACCGTGCCAAATACGACGCGCTTTACGGTGAAGCAAGAATTTCGGGTCAAAGAGTGCTGCTTATAAAACCTCAGACCTATATGAATAATTCGGGAATTGCAGTTCGTCAGTTCGCGGAGTTTTATAAGATACCTCCGGAGCATATAATAGTTATATCGGATGACATATCGCTTCCCGTCGGGCGTATGCGTGTCAGACGTTCGGGGTCCGACGGCGGTCAGAGAGGTCTTAAAAGCATAATTTATCATCTCAACTCCGACGCTTTTCCGAGAGTAAAGATGGGTGTTGGAGAAAAACCTGACCCCAATTACGATCTTGCCGACTGGGTCCTTTCAAAATTCACGGCGGATGAGCAGAAGATACTCTTCGATGAGTTCGGAACCGCAATGGCGGGTATCGAAAAAATAATTTCAGGTGATATTGACGGAGCTATGATTCTCTGTAACACAAATAATAAAGCGAAGAAGGAAGCGGAGTAATGTCGATATTAACAGACGTTATTCGCGAGGACAGGGAATATCTGGGGCTTTCAAAAGCTGTTGATAAGGAATTCAAGGCTCCGACACCGTTGCCGCTTCTTGTCACGGGACTTTGCGACGGCGCCGCGGACTCACTTCTCATATCTCTTATTACTGACATGAGAGAGAATCGGCGAACATCACTCATAATTTGCCCCGACGAGAAAGAATGCGCAAGGCTTTGCGATCTTTTACAGATCAATTCGGTCAACGCGGTATTCTATCAGTCACGCGATTTTACCTTCTATAATATTTCAGCCTCCCATGACTATGAGCATGAGAGGCTTAAAGTGCTTTCACGGCTCATTTCGGGAGGTCTTGAAGCGGTCATAACCACACCCGACGCAGCACTTGGATATACAGTGCCTCCCACCCGTCTTATGGAATTGACCGGATTCTTTGATTATGACACTGCTGTCGATATAGCCGATCTGTCAAAATCTCTTGTTGAATCGGGATATAAGCGTGTAGATCTCGTTGACGGATCAGGACAGTTTGCCGTTCGCGGCGGTATTATAGATATTTTTCCGCCTTTCGGAAAATATACGGACACGGACGGTGAAAAGATAAACGGCGCGCACCCATTGCGCATAGAGCTTTTTGGAGATGAAGTAGACAGAATGGGAATTTTTGACCCCACGACTCAAAGAGTGGTGTCAAATGTAAAAAATGCCGAGATACCGCCCGCACGCGAGGTAATAGCGGACAAAAATATGCTTGAGAGCATTTGCCGTTCGGTCGGTGATCTTATAAAAAAAGCTAAGGATGAACGAGTCCGCACCGAGCTTCAAAGCGAGGAAAACGCGCTGAAAGCGGCTATGTCGGGTGACGCGGAAATTGGATTCATCGATAAATATATAACGAAAGTTTATCCCGAAAAAGCGACATTTCTTGATTATTTTTCAGAGCGTTCTCCCATTTTTGTTAAAAATACGGTCGAGGTGTTAGAGCGACTCAAGGCATCGAAATGGCATTCGGATCAAAATATAACGGAGCTTGTGGAGTCCGGTATTATTTCGCCAAAATATGCCGAATACGGTATTGAAGCGCCAGAACTTGAACTGTTTTTTGAAAAAAACGTAACTGTTCATATAGATTCGATCGAGAGAGGGCTTTCGGGAAAAAAGCTTGGGGGTACTTTTACCTTCAGAACTCGTCATACAGTTTCCTATGCGAGCAATTATCCTCTTCTTCTTGAAGACCTTGAAACTTATAAAAAAGGCGGTTGGCGGGCTATAATTGAAACCGAAAGTGAGACAGCGGCGGCAAATCTTAAAGGGTATTTGACAGACAACGGTTTTGTTGCTTACCTCGAATCAAGGCTCGGTGAATACACTCCGTCAAGCCTGCCGACAGGGGAGATAATCGTTTGTTACGGAAGCGCGCTTCGCGGATACGAGATGATGATACCGAGGATCGCCGTACTGTCAACGCTTCAGGACGAAAGAAGCGCAAGCGCGGCTGCGGCAAGGCTTCGCAAAAAGGCGAAAAAGAAAAAGGGCAGTGAGAGCATACTTTCTTACGCAGAGCTTTCGGTCGGTGATTATGTTGTTCATGAAAATTACGGTATAGGACAGTACGAGGGAATTGAGAATCTTACGGTCAACGGTGTCAGCCGCGACTATATCAATATAAAATTTGCGGGAGCGGACAGACTTTATTTGCCCACAGAAAAGCTCGATATGCTCTCAAAGTATATCGGAGCAAGATCCGATGACGGACTGGTTAAGCTGTCGAAATTTGGAGGCGCAGAGTGGGGAAAGGCTAAAAACCGCGCCAAGGCGGCGGTGAAGGAGATCGCAAAGGATCTTATAAAGCTTTACGCCGAAAGGGAACGCCGTCCCGGTTACGCTTTTCCGAAAGATGACGATCTTCAAAAGGATTTTGAGGCAGCATTTGAATATGAGGAAACGGATTCACAGCTTGCAGTTACCGAGGAGATAAAGGCAGATATGGAAAAGCCCGTTCCTATGGACAGACTTCTTTGCGGAGATGTCGGCTTTGGAAAGACCGAGGTCGCGTTCAGAGCCGCTTACAAAGCGATACTCGGAGGAAAGCAGGTAGCGATACTCGTTCCCACTACGATACTTGCGCTCCAGCATTTCAGAACAGCAGAAAGCCGAATGAGATCGTTCCCGGTCAAAGTGGATATGGTGTCAAGATTCAGAACGCCTAAGCAACAGGCGGCAACCCTCAGAGCCGTGAAACGAGGAGATGTCGACATATTGATAGGAACGCATAGAATGCTCTCGAAGGACGTTGAGTACAACGATCTCGGACTGCTTATCGTTGATGAAGAACAGAGATTTGGCGTTGCGCAAAAGGAAAAACTCAAACAGATCGCGGGTAATATAGACGTTTTGACTCTTACGGCAACGCCGATACCAAGAACGCTCAATATGGCTATGGGAGGCATAAGAGATATATCGATTCTTGACGAAGCGCCCGGAGACAGACTACCGATACAGACATACGTTCTCGAGGAAGATGACCTTATTATTTTTGAAGCTATAAGACGAGAGCTTCACAGAGGCGGTCAGGTATTTTATCTTCATAATGCGATAGAAACCATCGATAACGTGGCGTCAAAGCTACTTGCCGCGTTCCCCGACGCGCACATTACGACAGCTCACGGACGTATGGACAAAGAATATCTTGAGGACATATGGAAATCAATGCTTCTTGGGGAAATAGATATACTCGTTTGTACAAGTATAATCGAAACGGGAGTTGATGTTCCGAACGCCAACACGCTTATAGTTGATAACGCTCACCGTTTGGGACTTTCACAGCTTCACCAGATAAGAGGGCGTGTCGGACGTTCGTCAAGGCGCGCGTACGCGTATTTCACTTTTCCGAAGAACAGGGCAATATCTGAAATAGCCGAAAAGCGCCTTGAGGCGCTTCGTGAATATGCAGAGTTCGGCGCGGGATTCAGAATAGCGCTTAGAGATCTTGAACTGCGTGGCGCGGGTAATCTGCTGGGCGCTGAACAGCACGGACATCTTGACGCTATCGGATACGAGCTTTATATAAAGCTTCTGCATGAGGCGGTGCTTGAGGAGCAGGGAAAACCCGTCAGAGCTAAACCGGACTGCACTGTAAATCTTGATATCAATGCCTTTATTCCCGAAAAATATATTAAATTCCAGCCACAGAGAATGTCGCTTTACAAGAGGATCGCGTCGGTCACGACGGAAGAGGACAGGGAAGATATACTTGACGAGCTGAGCGACAGATACGGTGAGCCTCCAATTGAGGTTGAGAATCTTCTCTCGGTCGCGCTGATACGAGCTAAAGCCATTGCTTGCGGATTTACAAAACTGACACAAAACGGAAACGAGGTTAATATAGTTCCGGAAAAATTCATTCTCGATATTTGGCAGGATATATCAGAGTGTGAGGAGTTTAAGGTGCGCGCGGTACTGTCAGCGGCGGAGCCTTATGTGGCTATGCGTATGTCTCAAAAGTGTGATAAATTTGATATACTTAACAGATTGTTTGAAAAATATCTTGAATTTTCACAGAATGACGGTAGACAAAACGACTGAAATGATGTATAATGTTAAAGTAACGAAAATACGGAGAAAACATATACGATGAAAAACAAAGCAGTAAAAATAATATCGTTGATCTTGGCTCTTGTAATGTGTCTTGGAGTTCTTTGCTCATGCTCAACGAACTCAAAAACTTATGCTAAGAGCGAGGGAGGTAACAAAATATCCGTCGCCATGTATTCGCTCATAACATCTCTTATGAAGGGAAATGATGCGTATTACATCAGACAGGAATATGGAGATTACAATAGCGCAAGTTATTGGAATCAGATCGTTGATCCGGATACACAGATGACGATGAAAGAATACTATCAATATATGATAGATCTTAAAATTACCAATTATCTTGCGGCTCTTGACCTGTTTGATGAACTCGGACTCGAGCTTACTGACGAAGAGCTGGCGAAAATTGATGAGGAGCTGGCTGTATTTGTGGAGCAGGATGGAAACGGGTCTAAGAATGTTCTCAACAAGGAGATCCTTGCTAAATTCGGAGCAAATTACGATACTCTCCGCGAATACAAAATCATAAATGCTAAAATAAGTAAGCTTTCTGCGTATTTGTATGGAAGCAATGCGTCAAAAGTAAGCGACACCATAAAGCAGGATTATTTTAAAGAGAATTATTTGGCTTTTAAAATGATACTGATACCGACATATTCTTATGCGTATAATACAGATAAATACGGCAATGATGTTTATTATAAAGTCGATTCCGAGGGAAAACCTCAAAAGGAAAAGGGGGATGACGGCAAGACGTATTTTGTCGTTGCTTACGATAAAGAAAACGGTATAATGCTTGATGTTGACAGTGACGGAAAAAATGATGTCGACAGTCTCGGTTATACACTTTATTATACTTATGATAATCTTGCTATATACTATGATAAAGAGAACGGCGTGACCTATGATACCGACGGAGACGGAAAAAAGGATGTTGATATATACGGAAATCCCGTGTATTATTTAGATCCCGAAACGAAAAAAATAGCGTATGATACGGAAAACGGCGGCTTTATAGATCTTGATAACGATGATGAATACGAAAAGGACAATAACGGTGATTTTATCAGATATGATTATGATATTGCCCTAGCATACGATAAGAAAAACAGCGTTCGGATAGAGATTACGGATGAAAACGGAAATAAAGTTATCAAAAACTATTCGGATGAAGAAAAAGCAAATGCCGAAAGACACGCAAGCGAAATATATGATCTTGTTGAAATAGGAAAATACGCAGGATTTGAGTCTCTCATTTCCGAATACGATGAAAATTACGGAGTTGAGACGGAAGAAGACAGTAAAGCTATGATATATCTTTCGGATGATGAATCATATACAGCCGGAAGTGAATTGATGAACGATATATACACAAAAATATCTGAAATCAAAATTGGAGAGAAATTGTTTTATGTATCAGATTACGGTTATCACATCATTATGAGGTATGAGCCGGAAACTGCGGCATATGAGCAAGCTGAATATGAGCTGTTTTTCCAAAACTTCTCTACTAATCTTATAAACGACCTTTTCTTCAAGAAAATAGAGCCGTATACAAAAAATATAACTTTTAAGGAAAAATACAAGGACTCCGTTGATATTTCAACGATCACTCCCAACTATAATTTTTATTGATTTTTTCAAAAAGTTATTGACAAACGCAAAAAAAGTGATATAATAACAACATCAAACAAAAACCAACCGAATATATCGCAGGGGCGCTGACGTACGTCGGCTGAGACGAAGCTTGGCTTCGAACCCTTTAACCTGATACGGATAATACCGGCGTAGGAAGTCAACAATAACCGACCGAAACGGAGCTTTTATCTGTTCGGTCGGTTTTTGTAATATATTTTTCGGAGGAAAAAGAAATGCAAGAGAAAACCTTGTCAAAAAGAAGAGAGACCGTCAGAAAGATGGTCGAATGCGCGTTGCTCGTGGCGGTTGCCGTCGTGATCGACCTCATCCCGTTTCCAAAGTGGCCGCAGGGCGGTTCGGTATCACTTTGTATGATACCTATCGTGTTCTGCTCATACAGAAACGGTATAAAATGGGGACTTTCCGAAGTCGGAGGCCAAGCGGTCTTAGGAAGACAAATTAAATCC
>JAZRUP010000021.1:0-20086 GCA_045652645.1 Eubacteriales bacterium
TGTTACCGCCGATAGCTTTGAGATTGATTGTCATGTTGATTCTTGATTAAATTTTGTCATTTGTTTAGATTGCCAAACACATAAAAAAGCCCAAGTCGAATACCGACGGGTGCTAAAGGACAGTAAAAAAGCCGATATGGATTTGATTCCGTATCGGCTCTTTTGTATAGCACTACCACTTTCGGTGGTGAGTAAGTGCGCTCTTCCTGATAGTTTTTAGTGATATGCTGTCGCTTTGCAACAGCGTGATATTTTTGCTTCGCAAAAGTGATATTGCTCTGCAGGCAGAGCAGTTATATTCTATTCGCCTTCAAAACTCGCGTAGCGAATACCACTCGGCTGGGCCCGAATATCACTGCGAAGCAATAGAACTCGCCGTAGGCGAATAGAGTTGGCGTTGTGTCCTTAGGAACACAACGCCATTCGACTTGGGCTTTTTTTGAGCGAAGCGAGCCTTCGGCTCAAGGAAAGGTTATGAGTGCATAGAGTTATTTGTAATTATACAGATATTCCGACGGAGATACCCCCATGTTTTTTTTGAATTCTATAGAAAAATATTTGTAGTCTTTATATCCTGACATATAAGCAACATCTTTGAGAGAATAATATCCCGAGGATATCAAGCCCACAGCATTTTGTATTCGCAGATCTATTATATATTTTTGAGGTGATATTCCGTACTCTTCTTTGAAAAGCTTTCTGAAATAGACCTCGCTTATAAATGATCTGTCCGCTATATCCTTTATTGATATATCACTGTTTTTATAATTTTTCAGAAGATAGTCTACCGAGTTTTGAATTTTTGAATTATGAGACTTTGAAACATAATTTTGAGTATAACATTCCGCAAATATTTCAAACAAAATTGCTGAACATTTATATTTATATCCCAATTCTTTTTTTTCCCAACAGTTTAAGATCTTCTGAAAAAGTTTTGCTAAAGTATCCGGGGACGTGGCTTCAAAATACTCTATATTTTTAGTATGGTAATTCATGATATCAAAATGAACAACTATCAGCTCGTCTTTTGTCGCTTTTCTGCTGTAGTCCAATCTTGCCGGAATGTAGGAGACAAAATTGTTTTGCATACGATGTTCACTTTTTTCGGTTTTTAAAATGGCATCGGAGCAAAAACGAAAGGACAGTGCGTTAAAATTCCGCCCATTGTTAAGCATGTTGATGTTGTTTTGCTTGAGTTCTATAACATCCAGAATATTGAATGAAAGCATTTCTTTTTCGAAAAACATAACCAATCTCCTGCATTTAATTATATTGTGACTATAATTATAGCAGATCTGTTTCGAAAAATCAACCCCTTGTGTCGATTTAAGAGTGTACTTTGTAATTTATATATGATATAATGCGATAAAATAATAAAATTTTTTGGAGGATTTTTAAATGAGCGAGAGAAGAAAAGTTTTAGAGCTTTTTGAAGAACAAAAGGATCTTGTAAGCGAAAAGGTTGCATACGGCATTGAGACCTATCGAAAGGGCGATGGAAAGATCAGTGTCGTTGACAAAAACGGAAAGCCTCTCTCGGGGGCAAAAATAAAGCTTGATCAAAAAAATCATGAGTTCCGTTTCGGCGCTAATATTTTTATGCTCGATGAGCTTGAAACTGAGGAAAAGAACGAAAAATACAAAAAATATTTTTCAGAGCTGTTTAATATGGCGACACTTCCGTTCTATTGGGATACACTTGAACCCGAAAAGGGAAGTCCTCGTTATTCAAAGGACAGTAAAAAGATATACCGACGCCCCGCTATTGATCTTTGTATAGAATTTTGTGAGAAGAACGGAATTGAGCCTCGTGAGCACGCATTGGCTTACGATCATTTCTTCCCAAGCTGGCTGTCCGAGATGACTGTAGATGAAGTAAAGACAGAGCTTGAAAGACGTTATTCTGAAATTTCCGAGCGTTACGCCGACAAGATACCTACAATAGAGGTCACAAACGAGATGGCTTGGGCTAAGGGTATAACGAAATTTTACGACGAGCCCGAATTCGTTGAGTGGTGTTTTAAGCTTGCCGAAAAATATTTCCCGAACAACAAGCTTGCTATAAATGAGACTACCGGGCACGCATGGGTGGACAAGTGCCGCGTGACCGATAAATATTACCTTTATACCGAACGCGCTATACTTAAAGGCGCAAGGATCGATGCTATCGGTATGCAATATCATCTTTTCCATAAAAAAGAAGCCGAATATGAAAAGACAAGACAAACGCTTAATCCTGAAAGTCTCTACCGTCATATGGATCTTTATTCCAGATTCGGAAAGCCCCTTCAGCTGACAGAGATAACCGTTCCCGCATATTCGTGGGAAAGTGAAGACGAGGAGATACAGGCGGAGATAATTGATAAGCTTTATTCTATATGGTTCTCTCATCCGAACGTAGAGCAGATAATCTATTGGAATATTGTTGACGGTTACGCTTACGGCGCAACCCCCGGTGATATGACGACCGGAGAAAACTATTATCACGGCGGACTCCTTCGCTTCGATCTCTCCCCGAAGCCTTCCTATTATAAAATAAAAGAGCTGTTCGAGAAAAGATGGCATACAGAAGCTGAGCTTTTGACTGACAGCAACGGAAACGCTGATTTCAGAGGCTTTTACGGTGATTACACCGTTCTTATAGAGACAGAGGGCGGAGTTGAAACAAAAACAGTTAAGCTCTCAAAGAACGGCGAAAAACATTTCACTATTGTAATATAATTTTAAGGAGATAAAAATATGAATTACTGTTCAAATCCAACAGATCTTAGAATTACCGATATGCGCTTTGTTGACATCGACGGAGCTCCCAAACGTTGTACTATTCTCAGAATAGATACGAATCAAGGAATCAGCGGATATGGCGAAGTTCGTGACGCTTCCTCAAAGACATACGCTCTTATGCTCAAGAGCCGCATACTCGGAGAAAATCCCTGCAACGTTGATAAGATCTTCCGCAAAATAAAGCAGTTCGGAGGCCATTCCCGTCAGGGCGGAGGCGTTTCGGGCATTGAGATCGCGCTCTGGGATCTTGCGGGTAAAGCGTACGGCGTACCGCTTTATCAGATGCTCGGAGGAAAATTCCGCGACGAGATACGTGTATATTGCGACACCGACGTTGACGGAAAGCACACGGGACACGACATGGGTCTTGCGCTCAAAAAGCGAATGGATATGGGATTCACATTCCTAAAGATGGACCTTGGTATCGGGCTTCTGCTTGACGAGCCGGGAACGCTCAACGCTCCTCTCGGATTTATCGACGATATGAAAAAATACGCGCCCCACATTCTTAATGTTCAAGGCGGATCCGTAACAGCGGATATGGTAAAGCATCAGAAGAGCTATTCGATAGTTACGACAGCTCATCCTCACACCGGAATACATCTCACAGAAAAAGGTCTTGATTTCCTTGAAAATTACGTAAAAGAGGTTCGTGAGGTAATAGGCTATGAGGTTCCGCTCGCGGTCGACCATTTCGGTCACATTTGTATTGAGGATTGTATAAGATTCGCTCGCAGAATGGAAAAATACAATATTGCGTGGATCGAGGATATGGTTCCGTGGATGTATACCGATCAATATGTAAGACTCAGAAACAGTACTACCATTCCTGTTTGCACAGGCGAGGATATTTATCTTAAAGAAGGTTTTGAAACTCTTATCAAGGCGGGCGGCGTTTCTGTAATTCACCCTGATATCCTTACCTGCGGAGGTGCGCTTGAGCTTAAGAAGATCGCCGATATAGCGGACGAGAACGGTGTCGCTACGGCGGTACATATGGCGGAAAGCCCCATTGCGTGTCTTGCAGCGGTACAGACCGCGGCGGCAATGCACAACGTTTTAGCGCTTGAATTCCACTCGGTGGACGTTCCGTGGTGGGCGGATATGGTAACGGGTATTGATAATCCCATATTCAAGGACGGATTTATCAAAGTACCCGAAAAGCCCGGACTTGGATTTGACGACATCAACGAAGAGGTACTTCGTCAGCATATCAACCCCAATATTCCCGGATACTTTGAGTCTACCGACGAATGGAACAAAGAATTTTCTAACGACAGGATCTGGAGCTGAGATTTGAAGATAAAAATTTCAAATTCTGTGCTTTGAGGGCTTCGTAAAAAAACAGCTCCAATTTAACATACAAATAAATATTAAAGGAAGCTTTCGTTCTATCGAAAGTAAAGGTAATAATTATGAATTTCAATGACAGAGAAAAAATTATAGCGTTGACACCTCTTTGGAAGGGAGAGCGTTTCCCCGACGGACGTCCCAAAGTTCCGGACAAATACCTTGACGCACTCTACGGTATGACACTTGAGGAAGTTTGGAAGCCCATTTTCGTTCTCGGCTATGAGCATCAGTTCGTCGGCGGTGGAGAGGCTCCTTTGTATCCCCTTCATAATGACGACAGAAAGCTCGTAGGACGTGCCGTTACCTGCACATACGCGCCTACTCGCCCCGATCTTCATGAAGTTCAGTTCAGTCGCGGCGCGGAGGACGGACTCAAGGGTAACTACAATCAATGGGTAATTGATTCCTTGGTCGAGCGAGATGTTGTAGTCTGCGATATGTATGATAAGGTATACAAGGGTACGTTCCTCGGAGGAAATCTTACCACCGCTTTACATAATCGAACCAAAACAGGCGGCGCTGTTATTTGGGGCGGTATACGCGACATTGAGCAAATGAAAAAGATTCCCGATGTTCAAGTATATTACAGAGGCATTGACCCCACTCCGATCAGAGAATTCGTTATGAAGGATTGGAATGACATTACAAACTTTGGCGGTGCTGTATGCTTGCCTGGTGACATCGTTTTCGGCGCGGGCGGCGGAGTTCTCTTTATACCCAGCCATCTTGTTCCTGATGTTGTTGAAGGTGCGGCAAAAACTCACGTTAAGGATGATTTTGGCTTTGAAATGATATGTCAGGGTAAGTTTACCACGGCGCAGATCGATAAAAATACCTGGAGTGAGGAAATGCTTGATATGCTCCTCGATTGGATAAAGAACGATCCTCGCGGCGAGGAATATCGAGATCTTGATTGGTCGAAGGAATACGATCTCGCTCGTAACGGAGATCCGAACGATACACAGACAGCACTCTGATGAGGTGTATATGAAAACAGCATTTATTACAGGCTCATCAAGAGGTATAGGCAGAGCGATCGCCATTCGTTTGGCGGCGGACGGCTTTCATGTCATTCTTCACGGTGTAAGCGAAACTCAGCGCATAAAAAATCTGAAGGATGAAATTGAGCAAAGCGGAGGGAAAGCGGATATCCTTTGCGCCGATCTGTGCGATCTGGAAGCGACTCAAAAGCTTGGCGAAAAACTCAAAGAGATTGATGTTCTTATACTTAACGCGTCTGTACAGTACCGCAGACCTTGGCAGGAAATAACGGTAAAGGATTGCTACGAGCAGATGAATTGTAATTTGTTTTCCTCAATGCTTCTCATTCAGTCAGCAGTACCACATATGAAAGAGGCAGGGTGGGGAAGAGTCATTACCGTGGGCTCTGTGCAGGAGGCAAAGCCACACCCCGATATGCTCATATATTCGGCATCAAAGGCGGCTCAGACCAATATGATGCAGTCGCTTTCTCTGCAACTTGCCAAAGACGGAATAACTGTGAACAACGTAGCCCCGGGAGTTATATATACCGACAGAAATATGGAAGTTCTTTCAGACTCCGAATATGCTAAGAAAGTAACAGACAGTATTCCCGTTGGCTTTTACGGAGAGCCCAAGGATTGCGCGGGTATCGTTTCCTTGCTTTGCTCGGAAGATGGACGGTATATCACGGGACAGAGCATCTATGTAGACGGAGGCAAGAGCGTACAATGATCATCAGAACATTGGGACAGAGCGGATACAGCATAAAAACCAAAAACAGCGAGATCATGATTGACCCGTATCTTTCGGACAGCGTTAATCGTGCGGCGGGTACACCGAGACTTTTGCCGATACCGATAACCCCTTCCGATATATCCTGCGATGCTGTGATATGTACGCACGACCACCTCGACCATCTTGATCCCGATACGGCATCTCTTATTGGCGATCAACAGCTTTTTGTTACCACAAACGGAGGAAAGGAAAAACTCAAATCGCTTGGAAAGGACAACGTTATCGCTGTAAATGAAGGCGAAAGTGTAAATTTTGGTGATTTCGAAATAACGGCAGTTTTTGCCGACCATACGGTAGAAGCTTTTGGTGTGATCGTAAAAGCGGAGGGCAAGACCCTTTATTTCAGCGGTGACACGCTTTATAACGAAAGGCTTTTCGATATTGCGGAATATTCTCCCGACGTAACGTTTATCTGTATAAACGGCAGACTTGGGAATATGAACGTTAATGAAGCCTTGATCACCGCGAAAAAGATCAGTGCAAAATTAAATGTTCCTAATCATTACGATATGTTCGCATCCAACTCCGAGGATCCTCACCTGTTTTCAGACCATATACAGGGAGGAATGGTCATGGATTTTAATCGTGAATATAGTGTTGAACATAATGATCTTGGTGTAAGCATAATTGAGCTGACTGATTTTACATAGTTTAGACATTAATCAACAAATTTCTAAAGTTTTTAAATCGCAAGACACTTTGGTAAAAAATATATAAAAATCGGGATGAGGATCTCATCCCGATTTTTTATGTAAAAAGAATTAAAATCAATACTCAGCTTTGACAGAAAATTATTAACACTGTTTATATTAATACAATAAAGGATGAAGAAATAGTCGTTCTCGCGGAATTTTTCGGAGTAAATTATCGTAAAGATTTTTTGAATTTGTAAATAAAAAATAAATGATATAGGTTGACTTTTGAGCAAGATTAATATATAATTGTAAAAAATGCTTAGGAGGCGCAAATGGACAATAATTATCCTAAACTTGAGGAAAAGAAGTTAGCATCTGAGATAATATACGAAGGTATCGTACTAAAGGTTTATAAAGATACTGTAGAATTGCAAAACGGAAAGAAATCGTTTCGCGAGGTAGTACGTCATAACGGAGCTGTAGCTGTTTTGCCGATAACCGATGATGGAGAAGTTCTTTGTGTTAGACAGTATCGTTACGCCTTTGACAGGGTAACGCTTGAGATCCCCGCCGGAAAGCTTGATACACCCGATGAGGAGCATAGAGCAGCGGCTCTTCGCGAGCTAAAAGAGGAAACGGGAGCGACTTGCTCGGAGCTTGTATATATAGGTGATCTACACCCGTCTGTCGCGATACTTGACGAGGTCATTCATATGTATTACGCAAAAGGGCTTGAGTTTGGAGAAAGCGATCCCGATGACGACGAATTTTTAGAAGTAGAGAAGATCCCTCTTGTCAAGCTCAAGCAAATGGTTATAGACGGAGAGATACGTGATGCGAAAACACAGATTGCTGTTCTTAAGGTAGCTGCTATTCTTGGATATTAATAATAAAAAATGCTTGCGGATCAAATCTGCAAGCATTTTTTATTCCAAAGCTTTATTATTTTGAAATGTAAATATACATTGCCACTACAAGAATGGCGAATATTATCGAAATAACAAGAGTGAGTTTTGAAAGAATATTGTCTCTTGTTTTAGCCTTGGATTTTGAAAAGAAGGTTTCAGCGGAACCGGATATAGCACCGGAAAGGTCTTTGTCTTTACCGGACTGAATAAGCACGGCAATAATTAGGAACAAAGCTATTACCATAAGAGCAATTCCAAGAAAGAACTCCGGCATGCCGATACTTTTGGCAGCAAGCCAAGTAGAAAGTTTAGAAAACATAGTGTCCTCCGAGTAAAATATCTGCCGTAGAGATAAGACTCTATATTGGCTATAATCATAATACTAAAGAATTATAACACAAAAGAATACAAAAAGCAAGAGGTTTTTAAAAAATTCACAAAATTATTTTTTGAGTTTTTAAATTTTACTTGACAACAGAGAATAATTGTGGTAAAATACATAAAGTTTCAAGATTAATCTACGGAGGGTTATCGAAGCGGTCATAACGAGGCGGTCTTGAAAACCGTTTGACAGCAATGTCACGTGGGTTCGAATCCCACACCCTCCGCCAACAAAAAGAGAACTTTTGTCTACCAAAAGTTCTCTTTTTGTTTATCCAAGCTGCAGGCTTGGTATATCATCCGACGCAAGTCGGTATATCATCAAAGGCGGTGCGCCGCATTTGTATCTCATCACGCGCCAGCGTGTATCCTCTTGCGGCTTGATGATATACAAGGCTTACGCCTTGATTTATTGGCGGAGGTGTGGAATAATGAAAATGACAAAATAATGCATGGAGGTTTTGCCATATGAGAAAGTTGTCGTTGCTTTTTTTTGACCATGATTGTTGCTGTTAGTTTCGTTGCTTGCCAAAATACACATTCCAATCCATGCGAATTGCCTTCCGGGACATACTATATGGTCGGTGAATTTGAAGAAATGATGATCCTCTATCTCTATTTGAATTTTGATGATTATACTTTTTCAATGGGGGCAGGTGCTCTTGTTTCGTATGCCGAAAATGGTTCGTTTGTTGTTAAAGAAAACAAAATTACAACAACTTCTCAAAGTACGGTTTTTGTCTTTGAAATCAAAGAAAAAAACACTTTGATTCTTGTTGATAATGGAGATAACGAATATTTTAAGATGCCTAATAATTCCGAATATGTTTTGCGAGAAAGTTGACCTTTTGTTCGCAATCACCTATATTTAGACACCTTTTATCACGTTTAAGGGAAAAAACCACTTTTGTCTATCGGACAAAAGTGGTTTTTTTGAACTAAGTGTTCCGCAAACGTAATGTGAAGAATGATTCGCAAGTGAAGCGCACTTGAATACGAGGAGGAGAATATCGTGATGCTTTTGAGCATTAGAGACTGACAGCTCTTAGTTAATCAGATAATTGTACTATGCGTTCGGTTCGTCGCCTGTCACATCTTTGGTCGAGATGTTGAGTTTCTCAAAGTAAGGATATTTTAACAGAATTCAAGCACTTTTTCTATTCTTTTTTGATTTTAAGTATCACATCTATTGTAACACTACAATTTTATATGTTAAATTTTCCGTCGACATCTTCACAATTTTATCATTTTATGATATAATATATTTATATCAAAACGGGAGGCAGTATGGACGAAAAATACAGCATTTTGAATCGAATAAACACGCCCGACGACCTCTCGGGTATGACAAAAGATGAGCTTTTGAGGCTCTCCTCGGAGATACGTGAGTTTTTGATAGAAAACGTGTCGAAAACGGGAGGGCATCTTGCGTCGAATCTTGGCGTTGTAGAGCTGACTATCGCGCTTCACAGAGTTATGCAGTCTCCTCGCGACAGAATAATCTGGGATGTTGGACATCAGAGCTACGTTCATAAGATACTGACGGGTAGAAAAGACAGGTTTAATACGCTCAGACGTGGAGGCGGTCTTTCAGCGTTTACAAATCCAAACGAAAGTGAATACGATGCCTTTGTTGCGGGACATAGTTCAACGTCGATCTCTGCGGCTCTCGGATTTGCGCAGGCAGATAAGCTCAGCGGTTCTGACGCATATACGGTGGCGGTAGTAGGCGATGGCGCGTTTACGGGCGGAATGATACACGAGGCGCTCAATAACTGCGAAAACGATCTGCGTCTTATTATTATTATTAATGAAAACGAAATGTCGATATCTAAAAACATAGGACATTTCGCGTCAAATATGGCAAAGCTTCGTTCGGGTAAACGATACCTAAAAACCAAGCGAGCAACGCGTAATTTTATAATAAAAATTCCCCTTGTCGGTAAGTGGCTGTTTAGGTATATACGCGATCTCAAAAAATCACTTAAGAACGCTATGTACGGAAGTAATTATTTTGAGGACCTCGGACTTGATTATCTGGGGCCCGTTGACGGTCACAATATAGAGGTTCTCGAAAGACTTTTGAGAGAAGCCAAGGCTACAGGGAAAAGCGCGGTCATACATATAAGGACGGTCAAGGGAAAGGGCTTTGAACCTGCCGAAAATGATCCGAGTACATATCACGGTATGGCTCCGTTGGATGCGGATGGAGGCGGTTTGGGATTTTCCAAAGCTATGGCTCATCATATATCAGAGATCGCTCAAAAGGATGAAAAAATATGCGCCATAACGGCGGCTATGGGAGCCGGAACGGGGTTGTCCGTTTTCGGAGAGGCTTACCCTGACAGATATTTTGACGTAGGTATTGCGGAGGCTCACGCATTGACCTTCGGCGCGGGTCTTGCGGCAGGCGGAATGACACCCGTTATAGGTATATATTCCACTTTCTTGCAGAGGGGCTATGACAGTATAATTCATGATATAGCGATTCAGAAACTTCCTGTTATAATGGCTATTGACCGAGCGGGGCTTAATTCCTCGGATGGGGCTACTCACCACGGAATATTTGACGTAGCTTTTTTGTCAGAAATACCGAATCTTACTATATATACTCCCGTGACTTATGAAGGACTCAAAAATTCGATAGACGCGGCAATAGAAAGTAAAACTCCCTCCGCGGTGCGGTATCCGAACGGGTGCGAAAATGAGGTCGTTAAGGCGGCGTTTTACGGAGACGGTGATTTTTCCCTCCGTATTGCAAGAGCGGATTTCAGCGTGACTGACGAGTTGAGTGCCGTGATAATTACTCACGGAAGAATAGCAAGCGAGGCACTAAAAGCCGAAAAAATGTTGCGAGAGAAGGGAATAAGTGTCGGAGTTATACTGCTTGAAAAACTCAAGCCATATGCCGATACGGCGAGGGTGGTGGCGAAGCTTATTTCGAGTAGTGTAAAAAAGGTCGTTTTCCTTGAAGAGGAAATAAAAAACGGCGGTATGGGAATGATCCTCTCCGAGGAGCTTGAAAGTATCGGAGCTATCAAAGGCAAAGAAAAGATAATTTTGGCGACGGACGATAGCTTTGTTATAAGAACAACGGACGAGCCGATCTACAAGACCGCAGGTATTGATGCCGAGGCCGTTACCAAAGCTATTTTATAATAACAGCTCAACGGTATAGGAACGGACCTACACGTATATGCTTTTTCTTTGATTTGAATAAAATTCTAAAACCGCAACTCTTATATAAAGGGTTGCGGTCATTTGTTTTTTGTGGTATAATATAAAAAATTGAATTTTGTAATAAGGATAAATTATGAGTTTTCCTAAAATAATAGATGTCAGAGCCGTTAAGGGCGACAGCGCGTTTCTAATTGACGACGGAAAGACCTCGATACTTTACGACACGGGCTTTGCGTTTACGGGTTACGCCGTTGCTGAGAATGTCAGGCGGGAGCTTGGCGCGCGACCGCTTGATTATATATTTTTGACCCACTCGCATTACGATCACGCGGCGGGGTCTCCTTACGTTAAGAAATATTATCCCGAGGCGAAGATCGTCGCGGGCGAGTACGCCGCGAAAATTTTCGCGAAACCGACCGCCAAAGCTCTTATGCGTGTGCTTGACCGAAAATTCGCTGACACCTGCGGGATAGGGGAATACGACGATCTTTTCGATTCGCTGACCGTTGATATTCCCGTTGCCGACGGCGATATCATACGCGCGGGAGATATGGAATTCAAGGTTTTAAATCTCCCGGGGCACACGCGTTGCTCGGTAGGATATTATTGCGAGAGCTTAAAGCTTTTGCTCGCGTGCGAGACTATCGGAGTTTTTAACGGTTGTGACGATGTCGTGCCGTCGTATCTCGTCGGATATTGGATGACCCTCGAATCCATCAAGATAGCTATGGATCTTGATATAAACGCCATTCTCGTTCCGCATTACGGCTGTCTCACGGGAGATACCGCGAAATTCTATCTGAACCGAGGCAGGGAACGCGCAGAGGAGATAGCTAAAGCCATTTCTTCGATGCTTAACGAGAACAAACCTAAATCCGAGATACTTGAGTTTTTCAAGGATACCTTCTACCACGGATATATAAAAGAAATATATCCAATTGACGCTATGGAGCTAAATACGGGTATTATGATAAATCTTATTGAAAAAGAATTAAAAGCCTCTTGACAATCACGTGACTGTGTGATATAATCAAACCACAGGAGGTGATCTTATGCCATTTCAAAACAGTAATTGGGACGACCTTAACGGTGCTATAAATCATAAAGACGATAATTATGAAACTCTTTCAAAAGAAGAGCTTAAAAAGATGTCTTTTAGTGAGCGTCTTGAAAGATATAAACGCAATCATATGGCAAGAGAAGGGTACCGTAATTTTACGGGGAAGCAGTATTCGTTGCTTCAGATGGTGCTGACGGATATAATTTCAACCGTTTTCGGAGGCTTGGTAGTTATATTGTGCTGTACTTATATAGGACTCGGTCTGTACGGCTTTATAGGCGGAAATATTCTCGTAGGAACACTGATCGTTCTGGGGCTAGCTTCTTTTGTTTTATGGCGCGTTTTCCGTCCTTTTATAAAAAGACGCGCTTTTTACGGAAAGCTCAAACGCATTTGCAAGAAAAACAAATTCAGAGTACGCTTTTATACGAATCCTTTGCGTTCCGCACGCGGATTTACGAATCACTTGGATTTTACGGTAGATACGGGGAAATATATATACGACGTTATGTTTATGGCGCCATCGCGAAAGTATACGAGGCTTCGTTTTGAAAAGCCCGACGAAGTAAAGATAGTTACGGGATATACAAAAAGCCGAATCAAGCTTATACTCGGACTTAAAGAGCGAGTACGTGTAAAAAAATACGGCTTTGAGTCATCACCGAACGCTAAAAAGGTCATACTGCTCAATCCCGCGCCGCGCGAGATGTATTATTATGACAAACGTGATGACAGAGTCGTTATGGGCGGTTCCGGCGCGGATTTCTTCGGATATTACGCGTTTACGGGTACGGCGTTTATCAATCATATTTTGAGAGAAACCGAAAAATAAAAAATAAAGGAAACAATTTATGAAGATCAAGACCGTTAAAAAAAGCTATGATGAGGTAATGGCGCTCCCAAGAGAGGAACACAAAAAGCCCGGTAAGCCGTGGTTCCTTTTAAGTTCGCTTATCAGAGTTCTCGCAGTCAAGGATCTTATGGCTACGAAATTCAGCTATACTATTGAAGGAGCGGATAAGCTTCCGAAGGGACCGTGCCTTATTTTAATGAATCATTCGAGCTTTATTGATCTTAAAATAGTGTCTAAAATACTTTATCCGAAGCCGTATTCGATAGTTTGCACGACGGACGGATTCGTAGGCAAATCATGGCTTATGAAAAGGATAGGATGTATTCCGACACAGAAATACGTCTCTGATCTTAATCTCATCCGAGATATGAAATACGCGCTTCATAAAAACAAGGTAAGTGTTCTTATGTATCCCGAGGCGGGATACAGCTTTGACGGATGCGCGACGGCGATCCCCGAAAAGCTCGGAAAGCTGCTTAAGATACTAAAGGTTCCCGTCGTTATGATAACCGCATACGGGGCTTTCGCTCGCGATCCGCTTTATAATGGACTTCAACTTAGAAAAGTTAAAGTGAGAGCGACGGTCAAGTGTTTGTTCACACCGACAGAGATCGAAGAAAAATCCGTTGAGGAGCTCGATTCCGTTCTTAAAGAAGCATTTACCTTTGATAATTTTAAATGGCAATATGAAAACAAGATAGAGATACGCGAAAAATTCCGCGCGGACGGTCTTGAGAGAATACTCTATAAATGTTCCGATTGCGGCGCGGAAGGTAAAATGGTGGGAAAGGGGACAGAGCTTGTTTGCAACGCTTGCGGAAAGAAGCATTATCTTGACGTGTTGGGTCGCCTCAAAGCTATGGAGGGAAAAACAAGGTTTCCCCATATTCCCGATTGGTACCGCTGGCAGCGTGAGTGTGTCAAAGAGGAGATCCTGTCTGGCGGATATTTCCTTGATACAGAGGTCGATATCGGTATGATGGTCGATTATAAGGCACTCTATATGGTAGGAAGCGGCCGCCTTACTCACGACCCAAAGCGAGGATTCACGCTTGAAGGTTGCGACGGAAAGCTCAAATATGAGCAGAAGCCGCTTTCGTCGTTTGGACTTTGCGCGGATTATTTCTGGTATGAGATCGGAGATATGATATGTATCGGAAACCGCGATGCTCTTTATTACTGCTTCCCGAAAAAGGAAGGTGTTGTAACTAAAACGAGACTTGCCGCCGAGGAGATATATAAAATACGTGTGGCAGAGGCTCTTGCGGCACGAGAAAAACGGCTCGCTGAGAAAAATATATAAATAAAAACGAGGTTTAAGCCTCGTTTTTATTTATGTAAATATTGAATAACCGAAAGAACCCATTACGGTATCTATTATAAATCCGAGCGCGGCGCATATAGGTATAACGAATATAACGGCGATCAGCGTTATCGTTATAAATTCCAGCGCAATATTAAATCCGAGTCTTGCGCGGCTCATTCCTGAAAGCCTCAAAATGCCAAAATCCCGACTGCGTGACGCATAAAACGCCGAGAGGGAATTAATACATCCGACTAATGCAAGCACAACGGATGCTGCCGTTGCGTATTTGAGCAAGGACATAAAGCCTTTTGCCGTTGAAGTTGTAGTTCCAAAAAGATATTTTGGCTCGACTAATGTCGCTCCGTTGGCTTCAAGCCTTGATAAGAGAGCATTTTTTAGGGCTTCATCGTTTTTTGCGGCTTCGGAAAAATTAAAGCATATGGCGTCGTGACCGATGCCAAGTCCGTTGGCATCTATAAACAGCACGATGATATTGGAGTTTATTATCTCGCTGACGGTCAAATTATATTCCACGCCCTTTATTTTAACCGTAAGGTAATCGCCTTTGCTTACTCCACAGAATTCAGCGATTCCGTTTGATATAACTGTTTCGTGACCCTTTGGAAGTCTGTTTGGCATAAGCTCGTCATTGATACAGCCCTCAAGATCGCCCGAAAGGGATATAGATGTCATAGTATAGCCGTTGGGAAGCTCTGTTCCCTTGAAAATACCTATTTGTGTAACAGAATCGACTGACGGGTCGTTGCGGATCTCGTTCGCATATGTTTCTCCAACTCCGATGACAGACATATCCGCGACTACGAACTCTTCGAGAGTTGACATAACGTTTCCGAGTGAGACTCTGCATAAATTTACGGAGAAGAGCAGTGCGATCAGAATTATAACAAGTCTTGAGACGTGTCGCAATGCGAATTGGTTTGCGAAGCTTCTTGAAAGCAGTATTGCGTTGCCTCGGGTCTTTTTGATAGTGACAAGCCTATTTCCTGCCGCGTTTGCGAGAAAACGAATGATTACGGGTGCGAAAACGTAAACGAATCGTATTAGCAAAGGCAGGAGAATAAATGCGGGAATATATCTTTTTGCGGTGGGAAGGGAAAATAGCGTTACCGTACAAACGGTCATGAGTAACGGTAAAATTATAGCTTCCTGTTTTGAGATCTTTTCTCCCGTAATTTTTTCGTCTTCCTCTGTAAAAAGTTGTTCGGTAAGAGGGAGATCTTTTTGTTTATAAATATGCATAGCAGTACACGAAAGGATAAGGATAGGCGAGAAAAGCGCGCCGAAAACTATTCCCCCGATTCCTACGTTGAGAGGATCCGTATTCCATTCAAAAAGCGAACCTATTTTTTCTGTCATCGGTATCGACATAAGTATACCTCCGATACCTCCGATGATCGAATATATAAAGCTTTCCGTATATCTTAAAAATCGAATTTGTGAGCGTGAGGCTCCAGCTGCCGAGAATGCAGCGTATTGGAAACGTCTTTTGGATTCAAGGAGCTTAAGCGAGGTTCCCGTAAGAATAGCCGCAAGAGATATTACCATGGCGGCTATAAGCCATACCGATCCCATCTGTATAAAAAAGAGAAATTCTCTTTGAGCTGAATTGTGAGTGGATTCGATTCTGTATCCCGAAAAAGCCGGAACGCTACCTAATTTTTTTAAAAGCTCGTCGACGGAGCCCCCGTCGGCTGATTTTATCATAAGTCTTGTATACGGAGTTATGACTCCACTGAGAGCTCCGATCGTGGGGACTGTTTCAGAGAGACTGCCAATAAGGCTATCTATTGATACTATCATATCACGGTCGGTTAGAAGTCCGGAGTTCTCGGCGATTGCCTCAACTGTATAATTTTTTTCTTTGCCGAGCAATTTTACAGTTACCGTATCTCCAAGCCCAATTCCTTTTTTGCTTGCGAAGCTTTTTGATATAATAGCTGAAGAATCAAGTGAATCTGCCTTGAAGTTTCCGTATTCGATGTATGAAAACTCAAAATATCTGTCTGCGGCAACAAGATCTGTAGCCGATATTGACACTGTGAATTTTTCTCCGCCATTATCCGAAAGACCTGTCAGCTTGAAGTCCCCGAGAATTTTTGCGCTCTCACCGAGCGCGTCTTTTGCATCGGATTCAAAGAGTATTCTTGTGTCAGCGCTTCCCGCGGTGATAATAATATCTCCGAGCTCCTCATTTGTCGCCGCCAGGAATTTTACGTGATCTTCGAAAAGCGTCTTGGCGCAAAATGCGGAAACCGCGCAGGATACAGATAAAACAAGGGTCAATATTATAAGTAACGGTTGAGCGGGGAATTTTTTTATATCTCGGAAAATATGCTTAAGGAAGAGTATCATAGCGTTAACAGTTTGCCGTCGGAGATGCCGACGGTTCTCGTTCCGTAAGCGGCGGCTTTCTCGCTGTGAGTTACCTGAATTACCGTGACCCCGTATTTTTGGTTGAGGTCGTTTAAGAGCACAAGTATCTGATCGGAGTTTTTGCTGTCAAGGCTTCCGGTTGGTTCGTCGAGCATAAGTACCGAGGGTTCGTGAAGCATAGCTCTTGCGATAGCGACCCTTTGCGCTTGTCCTCCTGACATTTTTTCCGGAAAAGACGAAAGGATTTTGTCGATTCCGATAAGCTTTGAGAGCTCCGATAGTTTTTTGCGGTTTTCTTTTAGATCTCCACCGTTGAGGTATATGGGAAGGAGTATATTGTCCTCGGCATTCAGCGTAGGAATAAGATTAAGGCTTTGAAAAACAAAGCCGAGCTTCGTGCGGCGAAGCCTCGAAATGGTTTTATCATCGGCATCGGTTATGCTTTCACCGTCAAGAGTTACGCTTCCCGAATCAGGCTTTATGTTTCCTCCGAGAATTCCGAGAAGTGTACTTTTACCGCTTCCGCTCTCTCCCATAATGGAGAGAAAATCTCCTTTGTTTACAGTAAGATCTATACCGTGAATAACGGTTGTTCCGTTGTAGCTTTTGGTTATATTTTCCGCTGTTATCATAGTGTCCCCTTAATTAATTAAAGCCTTCCGCCAATCTATGCTCAAGCGCGAACGCCAGGGCGGGGGAGAGATCGTATACATAAAGCAAAAAGGATTTGTTAAGATCTCCGTATGTTGCTATTGTTGCCGTGCTTCCGTAGCTTTTTATTGCGTCAAAAAGCTCCGGTGGGTTTGAATAAGACATATTATCGATAAAATCAAGATATTTTTGCTCGTATCCGATAGCTTTTATCTCCTCATAACAGAGTTGCGAATCTGTGTGATCGATCGAGAAAAGCTCTTGTGTAAAACCAATAAACTCATTCTCTGCGTTTGATATGGCGCGGCAGAATATTTGTAGCTTGTTTGATCGTCCGGAGCGGATCATAGCAATATCTTCTTGAGTTAAAGAATTTATTGCCGCTTCGTAAAGAGATAGAAATGACGGTATTGCTGATGCCGTTTCCTCAAAAAATCCGTTAACGGAGAGAGAATACATAATATTTGTGAATATATTTTCACTCGATCCTTCCGGTCTTTTTAAAAGACCGCACAAAAGATTTACCGCGCGCGCCCAATCTTTGCCCGTCAGATCAAGTTTGGAATAATATTTTGCTTGGCACTTAAATATCAAGAGTATTTCCGCATCGTTTACAACCGAAGAACCTGAAAGCTCAGACGGTAAGAGCCCTGCCGATATTGAACCGAAGAAAATAAATATATTTAGAATTTCGGAAAAAGCTTTTTTGCCAAGCTCTTCGGTAAGTGTTTTTAAAAGCTCATCACTTTTTTTATCCGTTTCCGCGCGGAACGTTAAGAAAAATTTTAAGCTTTCAAAGGAAAAGGCACCGTTTCGTTCGTTGTCGAGAACAGATAAAGTTTTTATATATAATGATGATAATGATTCAATGTCAAACGGTTTGTTTGATAAGGAAAGTGCTTCGTCGGCAGCCTTGATAAGCTCGTCAAGCTCGCTTTCATATATCGGTATAGTTGAAAGCACATCAAAGAAAGTATCGTTACAATAACGTAAAATACTGTTTTTTGTTTCTTCGTTAAAAACAATATGTGATCCTTTAAATACTTTTTCAAAAATCTCCAAAATGCGAATAGAGAAAGCGGCTTTTGATCCATCCGAATAAACGCAATCTTCATTTACCGTGAGAACTGTATTCCTTTGCTTGTTTTTGTTGGATTCGCAAGAAACTGATACGAATACCAACGCAATAAGCAGCACAAAAATAAGAATTCTTTTCATATTTTGACGCCTTTCGGATTGATTAATATCCTTTCAATAATTATAAAAGTATTATATCATTGGTTAAATGAAAATGTCAACCTGTTTAATATAAATAATATTTAAAATAATATAATAATGTATATATGCTTTAAATTTATAATATTTGTTGATAAGTTTTAAATATGGTAATATACAAAAATGGCGGGAATCTGAAATGAAGATTGTTCATTTCAGATTCCCGTCTTTAGTTAATTATGGATTTATTTATTTTTTAGCGCGTTTTTCTTAGTTTCTCTCGGTGTAAGAATTCCGTTTTTCTCTCCGGCTTCCTTGCACTTGAGGAACCATGCGATATTCTTTCCGAGATTATGCATATTTTTCATAGCTTCTGTATTGTTCAATATCTGCTCAGATGACATTCCATGGATCATATTCCAATATTTAGAGGGAATGATGGGCATTTGAGCTGTGAAAAAATATTCATGTAACTGCACAAGTGTTGCCGTAGTGCCTCCGCTGCGTGCGGTAATAATAGCCGCCGCGGGCTTTAAGTAAAATGTATCTCTTGCGCTTGAATAAAAAACTCTGTTCATAAATGAAACCATATTTTTTGCCGCCGCGTCATAGTGAACGGGTGTGCCAAAAACAAATCCGTCCGCTGTTTTTGCCGCTTCAACAAAGTCCGCGGCGCGTTTTGCAAAAATGCAGTTTCCGTGGAGATCGTTGCAGTTTCCGCAATCGAGGCAGCCGGAGAGCTCTTTGCTTCCGACCCAGAAAATTTCAGCTTCAATGCCTTCGGCTTCAAGAGATTTTGCGACCTCGCCGAGAGCTGTATATGTGCAACCGTCCTCGTGGGAGCTTCCGTTTACAAGTATAACTTTCATTTATCATACCCTTTTCACAAAAAAGTGAAAAATCCTTTCATTGATGCAATCTACATTGGTAGTGTTGGTTATTATACAAATCCACCCACTATAATATACCATATTTTCCCCGAAATGTCAACGGATTTTCTTACATATTTTGATGTTTTTAGCAGAAATCTTGTGATTATTAAGGATAAAGTTCTTTCTTTTATCTGTTGCCCCTATTGGCTTTTTATTTATTATTACTCAGAAAAATGTAATAATTAGCTTTTCATCAAAAAGTATTGTTTTATTTCTTTAATTCTGCTATAATAATAATATATCTTTATACTTAAGGAGTAAATTATGAAACGCGGAAGCGGCGTACTTATGCATATATCAAGCCTTTACGGAGATTATTCCTGCGGAAGCTTCGGTAGGTCGGCAAAGGAATTTGTTGATTTTCTTGCGGATTGTGGTTTTTCATATTGGCAAGTTTTGCCTTTTTGTATACCTGATGAATATAATTCTCCTTATAAATCATATTCGGCATTTGCTGGAAATCCGTATTTTATAGATATCGACATTTTAAGAGAAAAAGGACTTTTATTCAAGTCGGAATGTGAGGAGGTTCGTCAAAAAACGCCTTATTCCTGCGAATTTGAAAGACTTGGCGCGACACGCTTTGCGCTTTTAATGGAAGCATCAAAAAGAGTTCCAAACAGGGCAGAGATAGAGGAATTTATTGAAAACGACC
>JAZRUP010000022.1:0-28584 GCA_045652645.1 Eubacteriales bacterium
GTACCGTACTTTGCGGTCATCTCAAAGAGAAGCTTGTTGTTCTCTGTCTCAGACCAGTCAAAGTCGCTGGTGATGGAATACGTGGGAATAGGATACTGGAAGCCACGTCCGTTTGCGTCACCCTCGATCATGATCTGAATAAACGCCTTATTGACCATTTCCATTTCCTTGACGCAGTCCTTGTATTTGAAGTTCATCTCCTTGCCGCCAACGATACAGTTCATCTCGGCAAGGTCATTGGGAACCGTCCAGTCAAGAGTAATATTCGTGAAAGGAGCCTGAGTACCCCAACGGGAAGGCGTGTTGACTCCGTAAACAAAGGACTGAATACACTGCTTTACTTCCTTATACGTAAGGTTGTCCACCTTAACGAAAGGCGCAAGATACGTGTCAAATGACGAGAAAGCCTGAGCACCTGCCCACTCGTTCTGCATAATACCGAGGAAGTTTACCATCTGGTTACAGAGTGTGGAGAGGTGAGAAGCGGGAGCTGAGGAGATCTTACCGGGAATACCGCCAAGGCCCTCTGTAATGAGCTGCTTGAGCGACCAACCCGCACAGTAGCCTGTCAGCATTGAGAGGTCGTGAATGTGAATATCCGCATTTCTGTGAGCATTTCCGATCTCGTCATCATAGACCTCGGAGAGCCAGTAGTTAGCGGTGATAGCGCCAGAGTTTGAAAGAATAAGTCCTCCAACGGAATAAGTAACAGTGGAGTTCTCCTTAACTCGCCAGTCGGCAGCCTTAAGATAATCGTCAACAACGCCCTTATAGTCAAGGTACGTGTTCTTCATCATACGAAGCTTTTCTCTGTTTCGGCGGTAAAGAATATAAGCCTTGGCAACGTCACCGTAGCCTGCCTGTCCGAGAACGTTTTCAACGCTGTCCTGAACGTCCTCAACGGCGATCTTTCCGTCTTTTATCTTGGGTTCGAAATCGGCTGTTACCTTGAGAGCCAAAAAGTCGATTATACCGGGAACATAATTCTTTTCGCAAGCTTCAAAAGCTTTTGTTATGGCAGCAGATATCTTTTGAATTTCAAAATCAACTATCTTGCCGTCTCTTTTAATTACCTGATACATTTTTGATACCTTTCTTTCTGTCTTTTTTATCATTTTTAATTTTTTCCGAATTGCAAGCAGATTAATTGTATCATTTATCGTATCTTTTGTCAATATGGAATATTACACAATATATTGATGATTTTTTTGGTCATTTTACTATATATAGTGTGTTTGGATATAAAAATCAAACGCCTCGTAATTCTGCCGAAGGGATAAATTTTCGCGTAGATTCAAGCATTTTGAGCATTTTTGCCTTATCCGGTGCGTGAAGCCCTTCTCCTATAATATCACCCGAATCCTTGAATTGTTGAAGAAAATATTTTTCGGCTCCCTCAAGAATTTTTCCGATGACGTCGAAATCGTTTTCCGAGTGATATTCCTCAACAACGGTCGTTCTGAATTCATGATCCACCTGTCCGTTTTTAAGTATCTCAATGCTGTTGAGCACGGGAGTCACGTCAAAACCGTCTATTCCTACGGTCTCGCCGTATTTTTCGGGTGTGTTTTTTATATCCATAGCGATGTAATCGACGAGTTTTCCGTCAATAAGCGCCTTGAGCTTTTCCGGAAAGCAGCCGTTCGTATCGAGCTTGACGGCAAAGCCAAGCTCCTTTATTTTGCGTATAAAATCGGTTATATCATTCTGCAAAAGGGGCTCTCCGCCCGTTATGCAAACGCCGTCAAGTATTCCCTTTCTTTTCCTTAAAAAAGCGAAGAATTCATCTTCATTATATCTGTTTTCGGTGTCTATATGCGTAACGAGCCCCGCGTTATGGCAAAACGGGCAACGCAGATTACAGCCTGCGGTAAAAACAGTACACGCTACGCGTCCCGGGTAATCGAGAAGCGTCAGCTTCTGAAGTCCTTGTATTATCATTTAAGCAAACCTCTCTTTTGTTCAATAAGTGTTATATATATTATAAAAAAAATTATTCGTTCTGTCAACTTGATTATTGACTAAATTCAAAAAATAGTTTATAATAAAGATGTATATAGTATTTTATGTTAAAGATATGGAGGCAATAATGTCAAACGAAACCAAAAAAGGCGGTATATCCGTCGAAACGGGACATATATTCCCTATTATAAAAAAATGGCTTTATTCAGATAAAGATATATTTTTGCGCGAGATCGTTTCAAACGCGTCCGACGCGGTCACAAAATACAAGCGTCTTATCTCTCTCGGAGAAACGTCCGACACCGAAACCGGGTTTAGAATCGATGTCAAGCTCGACAAAGACGCGGGAACTCTGACAGTATCAGACAACGGTATCGGAATGACCGAGGAAGAGCTTGAAAAATATATATGTAACATAGCTCTTTCCGGCGCTCTTGAGTTTATTCAGAAATATGAGGGTCAGGACAACGCCGGCAACGGTATTATCGGTCACTTCGGTCTCGGCTTCTATTCTTCGTTTATGGTAAGCGACAAGGTCGAGATACTTACAAAGTCTTATACAGGCGCTCCCGCAGTACATTGGGTGTGCAACGAGGCGGGTGAATATGAGATTGAAGCCGCGGATAAGGAAGACTGCGGCACCGATATTATTATGCATATCAATGAAGGCGAAGAATATTTCGACGAAAGCAAGCTTCGCGCGATTCTTAATAAATACTGCGCGTTTATGCCCATTGAAATATATCTTAACGATGAGGAAAAACCGATCAACGAAACGACACCTCTTTGGCTGAAACCCACATCGGAATGTACTGCGGACGATTATAAAAATTTCTATCACAAAGTCTTTGACGATCCCCGAGATCCTCTTTTCTGGATCCACATAAACGCCGATTATCCTCTTAATTTCAAGGGTATTCTCTATTTTCCGAGAATGAGAAACGAATATGACTCCGTTGAGGGACAGGTAAAGCTCTATTACAATCAGGTGTTCGTCGCAGATAATATTAAGGAAGTTATCCCGGAATATCTGCTTATGCTCAAGGGAGTTCTTGACTGCCCCGAGCTTCCGCTAAACGTATCGAGAAGCTATCTTCAGGATAACACCTACGTCGCGAAGGTCGCGGCGCATATAGTCAAAAAGGTTGCGGACAAGCTCGGCGCGCTTCTTAATAATGACCGAGCGGAGTATGAAAAGGTCTGGGACGATATCAGAACCTTTATTGAATACGCTTGCCTTCGCGACAGAAAGTTCTATGACAGAGTAAAGAACGCTCTCCTGCTTCACATAACCGACGGAAGCTATATGACGACCGAGGAATATCTCGAAGCCGCAAAGGATACCAATGAAAACAAGGTATATTACGCAACGGACAAGCGTTTGCAGTCGCAGTATATCTCTCTGTTGAACAGCGCAGGGATCAAGGTCGCGCTTATGGAGCACGTTATCGACACTCAATTCGCCGCTATGCTCGAGGATCTCTCGGATGGGATCAAATATCTGAGAGTTGACGCGGATATTGCAGACGCGCTCAAGTCTGAGGTCAACTGCGAGGAGATAGGATCTCTCAAGGAACTTTTCAAAAAAGTTTCAGGAAACGAAAATCTTATGATCAGCTTTGAGCGTCTTAAGGACGAAAGCGTGCCCGCAATTATGAGCGTTTCCGAGGAGTCGAGACGAATGGAGGAGGCGATGCGCCTTTACGCCATGCAAACGGGCAACGTCGATATGACATTCCCTGTCGAGACTTCTCTCGTCATCAACACCGCGTCCGAGCTCATAGGAAGGCTCGAAAAAGAGGAAGATGCCTATAAAGCGGAAAAGATAGCGTCGTACATTTACAAGCTCGCTCTTCTCTCTCAGAAACACCTTTCCGGAGAGGAGATGCAGAGTTTCCTTACGGACGGATACGAGCTCCTCTCAATGCTATTCTGACGTGAAAAGATATAAAGAAACGGGCGACCGCGACACCGATACCGTGCTTCGCGGCATTGACGAGATCGACACCAGACACGCAAATGACCTCAGTATGCGGCTCTATCAGATCCATGAGCTTGTTTTATCCGTAACGAATAGTCATAAAAATCCGGATGACGTCATAAATATTTTGAGTGACATACGTCCAGATCAAAGCAAAAGAAACAGCGTTTCCGCAATTGAGCGAGTTGCTATGTGTCGGGAATATCTGAAGCTTTTCGGTAATACCGCAAGATTTGACCGCGAACTGTTTTTCGGCGCTTCCGACTCTCTTTCGGAGGATGCGAGAGACACGATAGAATACGTTGGAAACATATATACCGACGAGGCATACGGGCGTTTCTCAAAAGCTCTCGGTATTGAAAAAGGGATCAACGTAGGAAGCTTTGAGAATGTATGCGAGGACGTTTATTCAGGAAGTTCGGAATACGGAATACTTCCTGTCGAAAATACGGAAAACGGAAAGCTTGTAAGGTTTTATTCACTTATAAATAAATATGACCTTAAAATAGCATCCGTTACAAGGATAGAAACGTCCGATGACGAGAGCACGTCATTTGCTCTTGTGCGAAAAAATATTGAATATCCGAAAAACCTTTTCGGAACACCGGAAAGATTTGAGTTTTTCATAACTCTCGGAAATAACGAAAGCCTTTCGGAAATACTCGCGGCGGCAGATTTTTGCTCAATGGAGCTATATAGAATAGATTCTCTGCCACTTTTGGATCACAATGGAGAATTTACGCTATGCCCAATATTTAAATTAAAGAATTCGGATATAGAAAGCTTTTTGCTCTTTATGTCGCTCGATTTCCCACGGTTTACGCCGATCGGTATATTCAAAGATATTAATTAACGCATAATAAAAATTTAAGGAGTAAAAAAATCATGGCTGAACACATCTCATACAACACATCGGGCACTTGCGCAAGAAGAATCGAGATCGATGTTGAGAACGGCATCATAATAAACGTTGAATATATCGGAGGTTGCTCCGGCAATACTCAAGGAGTTGCCGCGCTCGTCAAGGGAATGGCCGTTGACGAGGCGATCTCGAGACTTGATGGCATCCGTTGCGGATTCAAGTCAACGTCATGCCCCGATCAGCTCGCAAAGGCTCTCAAAAAGCACAAAAATGGTTAATATAAATTAAATATAAGGAGAAAAGCAATGAACGATTACATCAAAAATTACGAATTTTGGGTAAACTCCGGAAAGCTTACTGCAGACGAAGCCGCAGAGCTTGAATCCATCAAGGCTGACGAAAAGGAGATAAAGGAAAGATTTTCCTGCTATCTTTCTTTCGGCACGGCAGGTCTTCGCGGAATTATGAAAACGGGTATGAACGCGATGAACGTCCACACCATTGCTCACGCGACAATGGGAGTTGCCAAATATATAATAAAAGAAGGCAGAGCCGCCGACGGCGTTGTCATCGGTCACGACAGCCGCAACAATTCAAGACTTTTCGCAAAGACCGCCGCAGGCGTTCTCGCTGCTAACGGTATCAAGGTATATATTTTTGACGATCTTCGTCCGACACCCGAAATATCCTTCGCGCTCCGTCATCTCGGATGCGTTTCCGCGATAAACGTAACTGCGTCTCACAACCCGAAGGAATACAACGGATATAAGGTATATTGGGAAGACGGCGCGCAGATCGGAGGCGATGTAGCTACCGCTATCTCCGAACTTATCACTAAGACCGATATTTTCGACGGTATCGTAACGACCGATTTTGATGAAGCCGTAAAAGCGGGCAAGATCGAGATCATAGGCGAGGAGATCGACGAAAAATATCTTTCGGCGGTTATGGCTGAGGCTGTCAACCCCGATATCATCAAAAAGGTTGCTGACGAGCTTAAAATAGTATACTCTCCCCTTCACGGTGCTGGATATAAATTGGTTCCAGAAATGCTCCGACGCATGGGGCTCAAGCATCTTTATATCGTCAAGGAGCAAGGTTCTCCTGACGGCAATTTCCCCACGGTCACGAAGCCTAACCCCGAATATATCGACGTTTTCAATATCGGTATTGATATTGCCGACGACATCGGAAGCGATCTTATAGTCGCGACAGACCCCGACGCTGACCGAATAGGCGCGATTGCGAGAGCTAAGGACGGGAAATTCGTTAGAATAACGGGCAATCAGATGGGCGCCCTCCTTCTTGATTATATACTCACGGCTTACGAAGAAACGGGAACGATGCCCGACGAGCCTTATGCGATAAAAACGATCGTCACAACAGAACTTGCCGCCAAGATCTGCGCGGCGCACGAAGTCGAGATCTTCAATGTGCTTACGGGCTTTAAGTTCATCGGAGAGGTCATCAAGAATCACGAGGAGGCGGGGCGCGGAAGCTTCGTATTCGGATTTGAGGAGAGCTACGGTTACCTCAAGGGAAATTACGCGCGCGATAAGGACGCGGTCGTCGCTACGATGCTCGTAACCGAGATGACGGCTTATTATAAGACAAAAGGTATGACTCTCATCGACGCGCTTGAGGATCTTTGGGGTCGCGTTGGATATTCCTTCGAGAATACAGATGAGCTCTTCATTCCGGGACTTGACGGTGCGGCACAGATAAATCAGATAATGGAAAACTTCCGCGACAACGCACCGAAGTCTATCGGAGGCATCAAGGTCGTGTCCATCGGAGATTATCTCAACCGCTACTTTATTGATACCGCAACGGGCGAAAAATCCCATACGGGACTTCCCCGCTCCAACGTAATGTACTTCAAGCTTGAGAATGGCGACGTTGTTGTCGCGCGTCCTTCGGGAACCGAGCCGAAGATCAAATTCTACTACCTCATCACCTCGGCTTCAAAGGAAAACGCAAACGCGGTGCTTGAATCGTATATGAATTCGGTTAAAGAGTACAGAAAATAAGAAAATTCAACGGGAGGCAAACGCCTCCCGTTTTTCAGCAATATAGATAAGTAACTTTCCCAACCGAGCAGATCTTTTCTTCTTTTCCGTCAGTATTTATTCGCAACACACCAGAACCGTTTGAAACGAGAATACTCCCGTCTTTTTCATCCACAAAGAATGCCGCTACACCCGAACGTACAAGTGTATCATTTCCATTAGGATCAAGCTTTCTCAGCTCCCACGAATGAGGAATTATTCCTGGCAACTTGTCGCCCTTTCGCTTGTTTGCCTTTAATTCCTTTTCCGCGTTTATAAGATTTCCGTCAATAAATATCTCGCTCTCATCGCGATTCTTTATGTCCCGGTTTTTTGACAGAGTTTTTCCCGAATATTTTGCAGAAAAAACGTTAAGAAATCCGAAAATCGCACCAAGCAATCTTATCGGAAAAAGGACGACATCCAAAAGGCAACCGAACGGATTTGCTTTTTTTACACTTGATTCGTGCGGCTTACGAATATAATAAAGAGAGCCATTTGATACGCTTTGCGGATGAGTATGATCGTATTTTGAATTGGAAATGATCTCGTCAAGAGTTCCTTTCTTAATATCCAACATGCAGATTGAAGATGCTCCTCGCTCGGAAATTCTTGACGTCTCATACATATCTTTAACAATTTCGTTATAGCTTTTCGGAGCATCGAAAGAAGGCTCTTTGGGGAGCTCTATCGGAAGACCCGCACAGCAAAAATATATCTTGTCAGGATCTGAAGCAGACCAAGCGGGCGAATGATCCCACGAATGTCCTTCCGTATATATATTGAGTTCTCCTTTTGCCACATCCATAACCCCAATATGGCTCTCCCCCGCAAAGGAAGAAGCAACAGCAAGACGACCGTCTTTAACGTCAAAATCATAATACGCGTTGTCTGCGCTACTAATGATAATGCCGTCCATATCTAAATTCTCTCTCGTCTTTCGGTAAATTCCGCTGGTTCTGTCTATAGTGAGCGAATAAATCAGCTCCTCCCCTGCCGGTTTTAGGCAGGTTATTTTGGAAAACACCGATGAAACACGGCTTTCGGCATCAACACCTGCTTGATATGTATTTGTAAAAGCCGCGCCGGTTCCACTGTATTTCCACTCGTTTCTCTTTGCGGATTCCTTGACCTTTTCAATATACGATTTCAGAACCGTTGAACGAAGTTCAAGATCTTTTCCGTCACGGTGTAGATATGCTTTACCATCCGCTATATAATAAAAAGAAAATGCCATATTTTTCCTCGCTTGTTTTGATTATCATAATTATATCACGCCAGCAGATCCCCGTCAATAGTAAAGATGGTGAATATTGAGTCACAGTTTTAAAATATTTTTCAAAAACCCCTTGACATATATACTTATCTGTGGTATAATCTGTAAAGTATTTTGCTTTACACGCTTTTCTTGGAGTTAATATGTTCGAAAAAAATCTTGAAATGAGTTTATTGCTGGATTTTTACGGCGAAACTCTGAGTGAACGCAAGCTCACTATAATGAATCTTTATTATAATGAGGATTATTCCCTCGCCGAGATTGCCGACGAGATCGGTATATCACGTCAGGGCGTACGTGAGCTTATAAAGAAATCCGAGGCGGAGCTTTCAGCTCTTGAAGAAAAGCTCGGTCTTGCTGAGAGGTTTGACTCACTTCGTTCGCTTGCGGAGGAAGTTGAAAAAAGGCTTCTCACCGAGGATGTGTCCCCCGCCCTGCGCGAGTCGATACTCTCGCTCACGGAGCTTGCAAAAAAATAAAAATACCGGAGGCATTATTATGTTTCAAAGTCTTACAGAAAAACTGAATAACGCCTTTAAGAAATTCCGCAGCAAGGGAAAGCTGACCGAAGCCGACGTCAAGGCGGGCATGCGAGAGATAAAGCTCGCTCTGCTTGAAGCAGACGTCAACTTCAAGGTCGTAAAAAGCTTTGTCAATACCGTTTCGGAGCGTGCTGTCGGCGCGGAGGTCCTTGAATCTCTTATGCCCGCTCAGCAGATAGTCAAGATAGTTAATGAAGAGCTTATAAATATTATGGGTGGATCGCAGGCAAAGCTTACGATATCACCGAAGCCCCCCACGGTCATTATGATGGTCGGTCTTCAGGGCGCGGGTAAAACCACTCACGCGGGCAAGCTCGCGGGTATGTATAAAAAGCAAGGCAAACGTCCTCTGCTCGTCGCTTGCGACGTTTACCGTCCCGCCGCTATAAAGCAGCTTGAGATCGTCGGCGCGCAGCTCGACATTCCCGTTTTCCAGATGGGTGACAAGGTCTCCCCGGTCAAGATAGCTACGGAAGGGCTTAAATACGCCGAGCAGAAGGGCTACGATATGGTGTTCATCGACACCGCGGGACGCCTTCACATCGACGAGGAACTTATGGAAGAGCTCAAGAATATCAAGGCAAAGGTAGAGCCGTCCGAGATACTTCTCACGGTCGACGCTATGATCGGTCAGGACGCCGTAAACGTAGCGCAGTCCTTCAACGATCTGCTTGATATAACGGGAGTTATTCTCACAAAGCTCGACGGTGATACCCGAGGCGGCGCGGCTCTCTCCGTTCGTTATATAACGGGTAAGCCCATCAAATTTGTCGGAACGGGTGAAAAGCTTGATATGATAGAGCCCTTCCATCCCGACAGAATGGCAAGCAGGATACTCGGAATGGGGGATGTTCTCTCGCTTATTGAGAAAGCGGAGCAGGCATACGATGAAAAGAAGGCGGCTGAGCTTGAGCAAAAGCTCCGTCAAGCAACCTTCACGCTTGAAGATTATCTCGATCAGTTCAAGCAGATGAAAAACATGGGAAGCGTTGAACAGCTTATGGCAATGATGCCCGGTGTCAAGCCCGGTGCACTCAAGGACGCGAAGATCGACGAAAAGGCGATGGGACGAGTTGAGGCAATAATCCTCTCAATGACCCCAAAGGAAAGAAACAATCCCGATATTCTTAACGCTTCGCGCAAAAAGAGAATTGCCGCAGGCGCGGGAACAACTGTTGAGGAAGTAAATAAGCTTCTCCGTCAGTTTGAGCAAATAAAAGCGCTTATCAAGCAATTCTCAGGAAAAAAAGGAATGAAGAAGCTCAATAAAATGAATCTTCCCTTTTAATCAAACAAGGTTTTAAAAAACAAAAATATAAAATCAATTTTTTGGAGGAAAACACCATGGCAGTAAAAATCAGACTCAGAAGAATGGGCGCAACAAAGGCTCCCTTCTACCGCGTTATCGTTGCAGACAGCCGTTCACCCCGTGACGGCAGATTCATCGAGGAGATCGGTTACTACAACCCCCTTACGAATCCCGCTGACGTAAAGATCGATGCTGATAAGGCAAAGACCTGGATCGCAAACGGCGCTCAGCCCACGGAAACAGTCAGAGCTCTGCTTAAAAAGAACGGCATCATTGACTGATTATACGGAGTTCACTGATGACAAACTTGAAAGAAACTCTTTATAATGTTGCTTGTGCGTTGGTTGAGACACCCGACGAGGTAACCGTAACAGAAACTGTTGACGGTGACACGGTAAATCTCGTTCTGAGCGTTGCCGCCGACGATATGGGTATGGTCATCGGCAAGCACGGACGTATTGCAAAAGCGATCCGCACCGTTATGAAGGCAGCCGCAAACGCAGACGGCAAAAAAGTTAACGTGGAGATCAAATGAGTTAATCTCATTTGCCGCAAAAGGCAGAACGCCTAACGGTGCTACTTAAGTACACCGTGGCGTTCTGTTTTTTATTAAGATATGAAAGAAGAAATCAAAAAGATAAAAGAAAAAGCCGCAAACGCGGCAAAAAACGCATTAAAAGCATCAGAAAAATACGTTTCCCTTTTCCACCCCGACATTTTTGGAAGACAAAGAAGAAGCGATACATCGGAGGAAGACTTCTTCCGTATGGCAGGAGAGCTTAAGGTCTGTTCGGAAATATTCTTTGAGTGCGCTGAGGAATATCTATTTCTTGAAGAAAAGCTTGAAACAGTTGCCGAATATCAAAATTTACATAAAAACGCTATTTTGCTTTCAGAGATAAATGACTTGTGCGTAGAGCCATTTTTGAAGGATATATACCGAGAAGCTCTCAAAGATACGGTTGATGTAGGAAAAATAAAACGCTCCGCCGAAACCTTTTCAGTGAAGCTCAAAAACTATATGACACGAATTTTTTAATCGGGTACAATATTATGATGAAAAAATATTTAATGGCATTAGACCAAGGGACGACTAGCTCCCGCTGTATAATATTCGCAAAAGGAGGAGAGATAGTTTCGTCTTCTCAAAAGGAATTTAAGCAATATTATCCTCATAAGGGGTGGGTAGAGCACGATGCCAAGGAAATACTCTCAACACAGCTTTACGTAGCGAAAGACGCGATAAAAACGCTCGGAATATCTCCCGACGAGATCGCCGCTATCGGTATTACCAATCAACGTGAAACGACCATTGTTTGGGACAAAAATACAGGCGAGCCCGTTTGCCCCGCTATCGTCTGGCAATGCAGGCGTACAGCAGACTATTGCGAAAAGCTTCAAAGCGACGGTCTTACCGATATGATCCGTCAAAAGACGGGGCTTATAATTGACGCTTATTTCTCAGCGACAAAGCTAAAATGGATACTTGATAATATCAACGGAGCGAGAGAAAAAGCAAACAACGGCGACCTGCTTTTCGGAACTGTTGATACATGGCTCCTTTGGAATCTGACAGCAGGAAAGGTTCACGCAACGGACCCTTCAAATGCCGCGAGAACTATGCTTTTTAATATAAATACGCTCGATTGGGACGAAGAGCTTTTAAAGCTTTTCGGCGTTCCACGCGCTATGCTCCCCGATGTTCTTCCCTCATCCGGCAGTTTCGGACACACCGAGCTTTTCGGAGGAAGTATTCCGATCGCAGGTGTTGCCGGAGATCAGCAGGCGGCACTTTTCGGTCAATGCTGCTTTAACAAAGGCGACGTAAAAAATACATACGGCACGGGTGGATTTATGCTAATGAATACCGGCAACACTCCCGTGTTTTCGAAAAGCGGCCTGCTGACGACTGTCGCGTGGCAATACGGCGGCAATGTGCGTTATGCGATTGAAGGATCAACATTCGTGTGCGGTGCGGCAATACAATGGCTTCGAGACGGACTCGGTCTTATAGACAGCGCGGCGCAGAGCGAGTTTTTAGCCTCTAAAGTCCCCGATAACGGGGGCGTTTATGTGGTTCCCGCGTTCGTCGGGCTCGGCGCTCCGTATTGGGATGCGTATGCGAGAGGTGCGATATTTGGGATAACGCGCGGAACGACAAAAAATCACATAATCCGCGCTACACTTGAATCCATGGCATATCAAACGTATGATCTGCTAAAAACGATGGAAACCGATGCGGGAACGTCACTTTCCTCGCTGAAAGTCGACGGCGGAGCGACGGCAAACGACTTATTGCTTCAGATACAGTCAGATATAGCAGATCTACCGATAGTAAGACCCTTGTGTATTGAAACTACAGCTCTCGGAGCGGCGAATCTTGCGGGACTAGGAGTCGGATTTTATTCTTCCGAAGCGGAAATTGCCGAATGTTGGCAGGAAAACAAGCGTTTTCTCCCCGAAATGGATGAAAACATACGAGGATCGCGTCTTAAAATGTGGAATAAAGCAGTATCACGCACTCTTGAATGGAATAAAGACTAAAAAATCCGTACCGTCAAATGACGGTACGGATTTTTATTAATATTTTACGATCGGTAATTCAAACCAGAATGTGCTTCCCGCTCCGACCTCGCTCTCAACGCCGTATGCGGCATTATGGGCTTCAAGTATTCCCTTGACTATCGAAAGTCCGAGACCAGTTCCGATAACCGCGCGTTTATGAGTTTTATCGACCTTATAATATCTGTCCCAGATCTGAGGGATATCCTCTTGGGCTATTCCCTCTCCGTAATCCGTGACGGATATCCTGACTTTACCGTCAGCAACAGTTTGTCTAACATGAACAAGCTTGTCATCACCAGAATAGTTAAGCGCGTTGTTTATAAGATTATATACGACCTGAAGCATTCGCGTTTTATCAGCTTCAATCAAAACGTTCTCATCAGAGAAAAATTCTATCTTGAATCCGTCGTGATGGATCAGCTTTCTGTATCTCTGCATCGTTGCCCGAACGGTTTCCGTAAGATCAAAAACTGTTTTCTCAAATCTGACCGTTCCCGCCTGTATCTTCGAAAGATCAAGAAGATCATTTACAAGCTCGGTAAGCCTTGTGGATTCGTCTATTATGACCTGAACGTTCTCCGCCGTGTTCTCACCCGGAATATCACGCATGACCTCACTATATCCGGTTATCATCGTAAGCGGGGTTCGCAAGTCGTGAGAAATATTCGCAAGCAAGTCCTTTTGAAGATTGTCGGATCTTGAAAGCTCTGCCGAGGCATAGTTAAGGGCATCTCCAAGCTCAACGACCTCTCTAAACCCCTCGCCCGAAAAATCCGCCTGATAATTTCCCGCAGCCAACTGCTTCGCGGAATCGTTCATTTTAACAAGAGGCTTAGATATGCGGTACGAAATGATCGCCGAAAGGGTAAGCGCACCGAGAAGTAAGATTATCGCTATCGAAACGAACTGTATATTAAGTGTTTTTACCATTGAACCGAGAGGAGTATATATCATATTAAGCATTATGATATACATTTCGTCGTCAACCTCGGCAAACTCAACGTATACCATTTCCTCAGGAATTTCCTTGGAGGATTTTTTATCGTCATCCGACGCAAGATCCTTTATCGTTCGGTTAAAATAATAAACACCGCCGTTGTCTTTAGCCTTTCCGATAAGATCGCTAAGCTCTTTCACGGACGCATCCTTAAGATAATAATCTCCCGCCCACTCCTTGTGAGTATCAACGCGAACGGCAATATATTCGTCCTTTTCCTCAACGTGATGTATCTTGAAAACTCTTGTATATATCATCGAATCGCTGAGTATCTCCTCTATCTTTTTATCAAGCTCCTCCGTATCTCCAAGTCTGTTTATAAGAGAGGTAGAGGCGTTTTTCAGTTCATCCTGCTTTATTTGCTTATAAAACATTCCGAGAAGAAGCACCTGAAAGATCCAAACGACAAGCAGTACAAATCCCGTAAAGCATGCGAGATACCAAAAAAGCTTACGCTTTATACATATAGGAGTTTTAGTACGCTTTCTCATATTTCCTCAAATCGGTATCCTACACCGCGCAGGGTCACTATACAGGATGAAAAACGTCCAAGGGTTTTTCTGAGCAATTTTATATGTGTGTCAAGGGTTCTGGCATCTCCGAAAAAGTCATATCCCCAAACTTCGGTCAAAAGTTTTTCTCTTGACAGAGCTATGTTTCTGTTAGCAAGCAAATAGAAGAAAAGATCATATTCTTTGGGGGACATATCGACCCTTTTCCCATCAATATAAACAAGCCTTGCCGTAATGTCTGCCTTAAGGGCACCGTTTTCAAGCTCTACTACGGTATTTTGAGATTTTTCCTGCATAATTGATGACCGAATGGTTCGCTTCATAACAGCATCTATCCTTAGCATCAGCTCTTTTGGAGAAAACGGTTTTACGACGTAGTCGTCAATACCAAGGCTGAACCCGTTTATTTTATCATATTCCTCTCCCCTTGCAGAAAGCATTATTATTGGAGCTTGAGAAAACTCTCGGATCTTTCGGCAAGCGGAAAATCCGTCAAGCTCCGGCATCATTATATCCATAATGATAATATCAAAATTTTGAGTTTTGCAAAGCATAACAGCATCCATTCCGTCTCCCGCTTCGGTTACGTTATGCCCATCAAACTCGGCGTATTTTTTTATTATAGAACGTATTCTCGCTTCATCGTCAACAACTAAAATATTATACATTCAACTCACCTCGTTTTTGCGATTTATTCTGCGGGGATATATTCGGAAAGCACTACTTTTACCGCATATTCATTATAGTTTCTGCTGTTTGACGTCTTTCGCAGGACACTGAGAGTAACGTTTTCCCCTGTTTTATAGTCAAGCAAACAGCTTTGAAGGGCAGCCAAAGAATTTACCTCGGTTCCATTTATCTCACATATGATGTCGTTATCGGCAAAAACAAAATTTTGTACTTTTCCGCTATCATCCATATAAGTTCCCGTTATCGTTTTATCATTAGACACAACAGTCGGATATACCACGCTCGTAGAGGAAAAATAACTTCCCGTAGAATAAGTTACCTCCTCCAACTCAAATCCAAGTCCCGGTCTTCCCGTAACATAGCCATGCTCAAACAGCTCAACAACTACTTTTTGAACTGTATTTATTGGAATCGCAAATCCAAGCCCCTCGATTCCTTCTTCGGAATATTTTGCATTTACAATGCCTATAAGATTTCCTGATATATCAAAGAGCCCGCCGCCGGAATTTCCGGGATTAACCGCCGCATCGATCTGCATAAGCTCCATTTTTATTCCTTTTATAAGTATTTTTCTCGCGGTCTTGCTTATAATTCCTTTTGAAACGGATCCGCCAAGCTCTCCGAGGGGATTTCCGATCGCGTAGATATCCTGCCCGTCAAGCAACACGTTTTCAGAATTTGCAAGGACTGCTGTGCTAAGCTCAGTTCCCTCTTCTACCTCAATAGCAAGCAAAGCGACGTCCGTTATAACGTCTGTTCCTATCAGCGTTGCCGCGTATTTTTTCCCGTCGTGCAAAATTACAGTTATGGTTTCCGCGCCCTCAATAACGTGATCGTTAGTGACTATATGATAAATATTTCCGTCTTGGGGACTTTTTGATATAATAACTCCGGAGCCGGCTCCCGTAACAATATATTGCCCGCTCCATTGGGAATAGGTTACGATTTCCGTGTTTATCTCCACAACGCTCTTTTCAGTTCTTGCGACGACTTCCGTAAATGAAGTTGCATTTGAGGTCGCGGTATCGCTGATATCAAGGCTCAGATCACCTGTATTGCCGTCTTCGGGAGCTTCTCCTATAACAGAGCCCAAGCTTCCGTTATTCGTTCCGTCCTGAAGCTGGATATCATCATATTGAGATCCCAGACCTTCAAACGCGTCATAATTTTCAAGACCGCCGCCCATAAGCAACCCGCAGCCCGTGAATCCTGAAACCGCAATGCAAACCACCAACAAGATAATGACCCGATCCAGCAAAGACATATGTGTCTTATGGTTTTTTAATGTATTTTTACTATTGAAGTTCAAATTGTTTTCAATTCTCATAACAATTACCCTCCATTATTATATAATATTTTAACAAAATTATATTTGAAATATGTGACAGCTTTTTGACGGAGGCTCAAAAAAACCTTGAATAATTAAAAGTTTTGAGGGTTTATTGTTGTTTTTTATAAAAAAATCTGTTATACTATTAATATAAAAATAAGTTAGGAACATATCACCGTGGGTTTTTTTGAAGAACTGAAAAAAATACTTTTATCGCACGGGGTCGAGCTTTTCGCCCCTATTCCTCTTAAAAGTTGTAAAATACAAAAAAAATATTTGCTTGAAAAAGCGGGAATTGAAGGCGGAACCGTTATAATTTGCGCTGTTCCGTATCTTTCAAAAAATATGCTTGGTAATCACAATATTTCGGCATATTGTGCCGTTCGCGATTATCATGGATTTTTCGACGAGCTTTGGAAAGATACCTGCTTTAAGCTGTCAGCTCTTTTTGAAAGCAGTAAATTTGCGGGATTTGCCGACCATTCCCCGATAGACGAGCGCGATGCCGCTCTTCGCGCGGGAATTGGAATTATGGGTGATAACGGAATGATAATAACTGAAAAATACTCGTCTTACGTTTTCCTTGGCGAGATTATAACGGATATAATTATCGACACCGAAGAAAAAGAGCCGCAACACTGTATAGGCTGTAAAAAATGCTTGAACGCATGTCCTATGAGTGAGCTCGGAGATTGTCTTTCGGCAATAACGCAAAAGAAAGGAGAGCTCACGGCATCTGAGGCGGACGCAATGAGGAAATACGATACCGTGTGGGGCTGCGATATATGTCAGCGTGTTTGCCCTTATACCGAAAGCGCCATAAAGTCCGGCAGTATTTTCACAAATATCGAATATTTTTTAACAGATGTTATACCTGACCTTGATATAGATATACTTAACTCGCTTAACGACAAAGCTTTTTCGGAACGCGCTTTCTCTTGGCGCGGCAGAAATACTGTCATTCGAAATCTCAAAATATCTAAAAGCGACGGGATAATTCCGTCAAATGAACAAAGAAAGGATTTAAAATGATAACTTTTCTTTACGGTGCACCCGGTTCGGGAAAAACACATTACATATTTGAAAAGCTTCGCGAAGATCCGCAAGAGGCTATTCTTATAGTACCTGAACAACAAACGGTATCAGCCGAACGAAAAGCACTCGACAAATTGCCCTCATCTTCTGCCGTCAGTTTTGAGGTGCTTAATTTCAGCCGACTGTGCAACAGCGTTTTCCGCAAATACGGAGGGCTTTCTTATCATTATATAACCCCTTCTATGAAATCGCTTTTTATGTGGAGGACCCTGAGAGAGCTCTCCCCTATACTTGAAGAATATTCCGCAGCGGCACACGATATATCTCTCACGGACGTTATGCTCCGCGCGGCAGAAGAGCTAAAGGTCTGCGCCGTCACTCCGACAATGCTTGAGGGTGCCGCAAAAAAACTTCCTAACGGAGGGCTTCGCTCAAAGCTTCGAGATATTTCCCTGATAAACTCGGCATATGCAAACCTCGTTGCCGAGAGCTTTGACGATAAGTCAGAGGACATAGCAAAGCTCTGCGATATTCTCGAAGATCATAAATTCTTTGAAGGAAAACAAGTATTTATTGATTCCTTTACAAGCTTTACGGCACAGGAATACCGAGTGATCGAGCATATATTTAAACAAGCCGATTCTGTTACGGTGGCTCTCGGGTGCGAATCTCCGGATATGCCGCTTATTTCAAACGAGAGCATTTGCGAGTCCGCAAAAAGGCTGTCAGAGCTTGCTAACAAAACGCATCAAAAATCGGAAAAAATATTTTTATCAGGAAATTTCAGAGCAAAAAACAAGGAGCTTTTATATCTTTTCTCCGATTTTTTCAAGGCGGAACGAAACAAAGAACTTTCCAATATCATTAATGAAAAAGACAGAGGACACGTAAAGCTTTACTCATGCCTCGATCCATATGAAGAGGCTGACGCTGTCGCCGCAATAATAAATAAAGAGATAAGACAAGGTCTGCGTTACCGTGATATAGCGATCGTCGCAAGAGACGCTTCAAAATACGAAGGGATCATTGATGCCGCGCTTGAAAGCGCGGGTATTCCCTATTATATGTCCGTAAGCAAAGACTTGTCCTCATCTCCCGCCGTTGAGTTCCTTTTGTCCGCGATAAGAATAAAATATTTCGGTTTCAGATCGGATGACGTTATCTCACATATAAAAACAGGAATGTGCAGAGTAACGCTATCCGATGCGGATATGTTTGAAACCTATATAAACACTTGGGGAATTTCCGGCAAAAGATTCGAGGAGGACGGTTGGAGTATGAATCCCGACGGTTACACGCGGGAACTTACCGAAAGGGGCAAAAAAATACTGTCCGCCGCAAATTCTGTCAAGGCAAGGCTTACTGACGAGCTTACGGGATTTTTTGTCGCGCTTGACACCGCTGAAAATGTCAAGGAAATGGTAACGGCAATTTATTCTTATCTTGTAAGCTCAAGGCTCGACGAAGCCTTGAAGCGCGCGGCCGACGCCGAACTTGAACGAGGAAACAAACGCGCGGCGGCAGATCATATTTCGACATGGAATGTCATAATAGATATACTTGACGATATAAATACCGCGCTCGGCGACGAGTCGTTAGGTGTAGACGAGCTTTATCGCGCCCTTGTTCTTTCTTTCAAGAACGCCGATATAGGCTCGATCCCCACAGGTTATGACGAGGTAACTATCGGATCAGCCTCAATTATCCGTGCCGATAATGTAAAATGCGCTATACTCATAGGGCTTAACGAGGGAGAGTTTCCCGCGTCTGTCAATGAAAACGGGATATTTACCGACACTGACAGAGCCGCGTTGAAGGACAAGGGTATTGAGCTCAGCTCCGACAGTAAAGGCCGTGCCGCTGAAGAGCTTGTTTTTGCGAATCGCGCCATAACTCTCCCATCAGACAAGCTTTATATGCTTTACACCAAAACGAGTTCAGGCGGAGCTAAGCTTCGTCCTTCAATGCTCGTTAACCGTATGCTTTCTTTCTTTGACTACATAAAGGCTGAAAGTTTTCCTGTTGAGGAGATGATATTCAACACCGAATCGGCAAAGGAAAAGCTTCCTCTCATATGTAACGAGATCTCAAAGCGTGCTCTTTGTGAAGAGCTTGACAAGAGAAAGGTAGACCGTTCTCCAATGCTTATATCTGAAACCGAATGTACGGTCTCAAACGATACTGCCATATCTCTTTTCGGAGACCGAATGGCATTAACACAATCGAAAATTGACAAATTCGTAGGATGTCATTTCGGATATTACTGCAACTATGTCTTGGGGCTTCGTCCCGAAGAAAAAGCGACTGTGGACAGCCGTGTTTCCGGCACTTTTGTACACGCCGTGCTTGAAAAATTTATAAAAGGAGCTGTAACAGAATCGGGTATTGACACAGATCGGCTTGAAGAGACCGTCGATTCCGTTATTGAGGAGCTTATAGGCTCAATTTGTACGGGTGAGCAAAAGAATTCTAACCGTCTGCGTCATCTTTTTATGCGTTTGAGAAGGCTTTCTTTGGTTCTCATTTCCTGCCTCAAAGAAGAGTTTGAAAAATCAAAATTCCGTCCTGAATTTTTCGAGCTTAAGATAGGTACAAACGGGATCACTCCAATTAAGCTTACTCTGTCCGACGGAACGGAGGTCTCTCTTTACGGAACTGTTGACCGAGTTGATATCTGGAAAAACGAAGGTGAAGTATATATCCGCGTTGTAGATTACAAGACAGGGGCGACCGAATTCTCACTTTCCGATGTCAAAAAAGGTCTCAATCTCCAGCTACTTATTTATCTTTTTACTCTTTGCAGACCAGATACGAATTTTGCGAAAAGTATCGGATGCGCGGACGGAAAGGCTCCCGTTGCGGCGGGCGCAAACTATCTCTCATCCAAAATATCAATTGAAAAATACTCATATATGCCGTCGTCCGAAGCTGTCTTATCCGACGCAAAAGGACGCATAGACAGAAGTGGTTTTTCACTTGACAGTGAAGTACTTGACACCGCCCGCGAACGTCCCAAAAAAGGGCTTATGTCATCAGATGAGATAGCTGAGCTGAAATCGGATTTTGAAAGCACCGTTGTTGCGATAGCCGATGCTATGAAAAGCGGAGATGCATCCGCCAAGCCTCTCAGCGGAGAGGATTCGCCCTGCAAATACTGCAAGATGGCAAGTGTTTGCAGAAATCCCGAAAAAACATATAATTAAGAAAGGATAAAGATCAATGGCTTTTATTCCAACCCCGGCTCAAGCGATCGCTATAAATACCCGAGACAGATCCGTTCTCCTTTCAGCTGCGGCGGGATCGGGCAAAACGGCAACTCTTACTCAAAGAATAATAGAATCTATCACGTCAAAAGACGATCCGCTATCCCTTGACGAGATGCTCATCGTTACGTTTACAAGAGCTGCCGCGGCTGAGCTTCGAGAAAGGATCTCGTCCGCACTTACCTCCGCTCTTGCGAATGACCCGACAAACGCTCATCTCACAAGACAAACGGTTCTTTTGGGAAGCGCGGACATCTCTACTATCGATTCCTTTTGCCTTAACATTGTAAAAGCAAATTTTGAGCGTCTTTCCTTGCCTGACGGCTCACCGCTTCCCCCCGATTTCAGACTTGCGGATGATACAGAGCTCAAAACTCTCGCGCTCACGGTTATGAATTACGTTATAGACTCGTGGTACGCAAAAAGCGACGATGGACTTGATTTCCCAAAATTCGCAGAAAACTTTGGCAATACTCGCGGCGAGGGAACGATGGTTGAAACGCTTATAGATTACGCGATGTCGCTTGAATCCGTTCCGAATCCCGATGAATTGACCAAATCCAACGCGGATCGGCTGATGGGTGAAGCGGACGTTGAGTTTTTCGACACTCATTACGGAAAAATAATAAAAACGCACGTCAAAGAAACACTTGAATATTATTCAAGAATTCTTGAACAAGCCATAAACGATATATCCGATGGTGGCGTTGCCGATAAAAATTACGTTCCGGCATTCTCGTCAGATCTTGATATCTGCAGAGCCGCGCTCGCAGCTCTTGACGTTTCTTACGAAAAAACGCGCGACGTGCTTTACTCTTATTCTCCTATCGGTCTTAAAGCACTTGGAAAAAGCAAGACCGAGTATACAGAGGGATATAAAGAGCTTCGCGGAAAGATAAAGACCAATATACAAAAGCTTACGGAAAAATATTTCTCCGTTTGCCCCGACGGCATCTCTCAGCTCGCGCGCCGAACCGCGGCGGAGCTTTATACCCTCGCGGCGGTAATTGGAGACTTCAGACGTGAATACGCAAAAGAAAAACAGCTTCGCAGAGTATGTGAATTTTCCGACGTAAAAGCTCTCGCTCACAAATTACTCGTAGAAAATGACGGCAGTCCGACAGATGTAGCGCTTGCCCTTCGTGAGAAGTATAAAGCTGTATATATCGACGAATATCAGGACGTTGATCCCGTTCAGGACGAAATATTCTCAGCCATATCAAATGTGAGTGTCGCGTTTACAGTCGGCGACATAAAACAAAGCATTTACGGTTTCAGAGGGGCTGAGCCGTCGATATTTGGCAATATGCGAAAAAAAATGCCTGATCTCGGGACTCCCGAATCAGACGCTACAAGGTCTGCATCTCTGTTTATGTCGGAAAACTTCAGATGCGATAGAACTATAATAGATTTTGTCAACGAAGTAAGCTCGCATACGCTCGTTCCCGCCAGTGGAGTTGTTGGCTACAGACCTGAAGACGATCTTAGATGCGGCAAAAAAGATACAGGCTCAGCTCCTGTTCAGATATCTCTTTTTAGCAGCAAAAAAGATGATGACGGAAACTCGTTGGAAGTTCTTTACACGGTAAATGGGATCAAGCGTTTGCTGTTTTCAGAAAAGAAAAACGACGGATCTCCGTTCAAAAAATCGGATATTGCCGTTCTTTGCCGAAGCCGCTCGCTTTTGAATCTTATCTCGGATATGCTCAACTCCGACGGTATTGAAACCGTAGACGAGTCCGCAAAGGACTTTTTTGGAAATTCCGAGATCCTTTTGACTCTCGCGCTCGTAACGGCTATCGACAATCCGCAAAAGGATATCCCGCTTGCCGCCATTATGCGATCCCCTTTCTTCGGGTTCTCAATGGATGACCTGATAAAGATCCGCAAAAGCGCGAAAGACAGCTCTTCTTCTCTTTTCGACGAGACAGAAGCTTACGCAAACGGTAATTTTAACGATGCGCTGACCGCAAAATGCGTTGGATTCATTGAAAGCATAAAGAATTTGAGAATAGACGCGCGAGAGCTGCCTGTTGACCGCTTTGTTCGTGTGCTTTATAGGGATTTCGCCATTATGACACTATCAGACCCTAATTCAAAGAGAAGCCAAGCGCAGATCTCAGCAAATCTTCGCCGTTTTTACGAATACGCGAGATCTTATTCCTCAACGCAAAGCGGCGGGCTTTCGGGATTTATCAAATACATAAACGGAATAATAGAAACCAACGGACGAGTGGAAGCGCCAAATGTTATATCTCCCGACGGAGCCGTAACTCTTCTTACTATCCATAAGTCAAAAGGTCTTGAATTTCCCGCAGTATTCGTTGTTGGATGCGGAAAAGCATTCAACAGAGATGATTTTAAAAAGAGCCTCATATTTGACCCGACGGTAGGCGTTGCATTGATGCCTATCGACGACACCGGGTTCGCGAGAGTAAGCACCCCTCATCGCGCGGCGCTTGAGACCGCCATAAAGTTCAAGCAGACCGAGGAGGAGATGAGAATACTGTATGTCGCGCTTACCCGCGCGAGAGAACGCCTCTTCGTAACTTCATCAAGCCGATCTGATCCCGTAAAGCTCCTCGAAAGCGCAAAATTTGCCTCACGCTTTGAGTGCAGATCAAGTGTACTTTCCGCAAATTCTTTTGTAGATTGGATAGCTTCTGCGGCATCAAAAGAAAAAGAATTCTTTGAGCTTCACGTAAATCAACCGATCGATGAGATATATTTTGACACAGACGTAAATTCATTTGAAGCCGAAACTCTTGAAGAGGAGACAGAGGCTTCGCGAAAGATATTTGCCGAAAGATTCGATTATATATATCCTTATTCTTACGCGGAAAAGCTACCTGCTAAGCTTTCCGTATCAAAGCTTTATCCGGACATTCTTGACGACGACGGAGCATCAAATCTTGATTCCGAAAAGCTTCCCGAGCTTCGTGAAAAGCCGCTATTTCTTATGGGAGAAACAAAAGCGACCGCCGCGGAAAAAGGCACTGCAACTCACACGTTTATGCAGTTCTGCGAGTTTGAGAGGGCTGAGAAAAGCGTTCGAGATGAGCTTTACCGCCTTGTCTCAGAGCGTTTTATACCCGAAGGAACGGCAAAGCTTATCAATATTCGACAGATTGAAGAGTTTTTTAAATCAAACTTTTACAGAACGGTGCGCTCAGCTAAAAAGATCTACCGCGAGCTTCGCTTCAATATGCTTTTGCCCGCGTCTGAATTTACAAGATCAGAAGAGCTGTCAAATAAATTACAAGAAGAAAAGCTTCTCGTACAGGGTGTTATCGACCTTCTTATAATAGACGCTAACGGAAATATCGTTCTTTGCGATTATAAAACGGACTATCTGACCTCTGACGAGCTTGCCGATATTTCCCTCGCAAAGGAAAAGCTATTCGAACGTCACGGTCAACAGTTAAAATACTATGCCGCGGCAACGGAGCAGCTTCTTGGCAAAACCCCTGACAGAATTTGCATCTATTCCCTCCCGCTCGGACGGGAGATAGATATGGCTTAACAAAAAATTCTCTCCTTGAAGGAGAGATTTTTTGTTATTCGGAATTTTCATTTTCTTCGGATAAAGCAACGCGATCCTTATTATTTTTGATTTTTGTTTTACCAAAAACCTTCTCCGTTATGAAAGAAAACACAACGCAAATCACAAAAAGGCCGCAAGCTCCCAAAAAGTTTACAAGAAAGCTTTCAGGTCTTATATTTTTATTTGTTTTTGCAAAAATGGTCGAAGCGACACTTGTAAAAAACGCAGATCCCGACCATATAGCGCACGGAACTATCTTTTTACCCGTAAACAAATACGGCAATATCCCGCCCAACAAAACAAATATCGGAAGTACACACACAACATATACAAGCAACGGTCCGCCGTATTTTCTATCAAGCGACTCGGCAAAATACGCTCCCCAAGTTGCAAGCACAGGTGAGAGAACAATAAGGATATATCCAATAGCGTTTTTTTCCTTATACCGTCCCGCATCCCAGTCGCCTCGAAGCTTTTTATCGGCAAGCGTTAATGTATACGAAACAAGAAAAGCCGTAAAAACCAACGCAGCGGATATCAACATCAAGAGATCAAGTGTTTTATCGTCCTGCGTTTTTGTCATATCCAAAACAACTAATCCGAGAAACAAAAAAGCTCCGAGCATAATATTGGGAAGCATAATTTTATTTGTTAATTTATAGGATAAAGCTCCGTAAGCAAGGCCTATAAATCCGAATAAGATCATAAATAAAGGAGGAGCAAAGACCAAAAGGATCGCAAGAATCATAGCTATCAAACAAATAATAATATGATATAAAACCGATTTTTTGTCAGACATATTTACCTCCTCTTTTAAACATTTTCAGCATATCGCGTTTTTTATTTTATCAAAAATATAATATTGTGTCAATTAAATATGCAAAATATATACTTCAGAAAAAAACTCTTGCAAGCTTGCAAGAGTTTTTTTATTAGTTGTTCGAATGCTCCGCGGAATAAAGCGTATTACGCATAAGCATTGTAATGGTCATAGGTCCGACACCGCCGGGAACGGGGGTTATATACGAGGTTTTGGGCGCGACCTCGTCAAATGCTACGTCGCCGCAAAGCTTTCCGTTCTCGTCACGGTTCATACCTACATCAATAACGACGGCTCCGTCCTTGACCATATCAGCGGTGACGAAATTCGCCTTACCGACAGCGCTTACAAGTATGTCGGCCGTGCGGCATATCTCTTTAAGATCAGCCGTTCTGCTGTGGCAAACGGTAACCGTTCCGCTCGCGTTTATAAGAAGCATCGCCATCGGCTTTCCTACGATATTAGAGCGTCCGATAACAACGCAGTTTTTGCCCGAGATCTCTATACCGCTTCGTTTAAGTAGCTCCATAACGCCTGCCGGAGTACAGGGCAAAAATCCGTAATCACCCGTAGATATTCTTCCGACGTTGTAAGGATGAAATGCGTCAACGTCCTTTTCGGGCGCGATCCGGAGAAGCAAGGGCTTCTCGTCAAGCCCCTTTGGGAGGGGAAGCTGAATAAGGATACCGTGAGTTTTTTCGTCCGCATTGAGCTTGTCGATAAGAGCTTCAAGCTCCTCTTGCTTTGTGTCAGCGGGAAGTCTTATGACCTCCGACGCGTATCCGAGCTCCTCGCAAGCACGAGCTTTATTGCGAACGTATATCTGCGACGCGGGATCCTCGCCCACGATAATTACAGTAAGTCCCGGTACTATTCCCTTTTCCTCTTTAAGCTTATCAGCCGCTGCCTTAAGCTCGGCGCGAATCTCCGAGGATATTGCCTTTCCGTCAATCAATTTCATTGTTTTTTTCCTCCTCTTTATTTAGATTTTTTGAATTTTTTCTTGCAAATTTTGTGCCAAACAGCGGGTATGCGCTTTCATATTCTTCCGTTTCAAGTTTTTTCTTTTTACCGATAACAATTCCGTATATAAGAAATGCGACACTGCCGAAGAATGACAGGCACGCTATAATAAGCGATGCGCTGATCGTTCCGCTGTCCGCTCGGAAAAGCTCTATTACCGTACGTCCGAGTCCGTACCACGCGATATACATAAAGAATATCTGTCCGTCAATTTTTTTCTTTTTTGTATAAAAGATATTTATAAGGGCAAATCCCAAAAGATTCCAAATGGATTCATAAAGGAATGTCGGATGAACGTAAGCAATTCGTGTTTCCAATGCCGTTATTTCCGAATTTATATGGGGATATATTCCCATTCTTAACCAATAAAACGAGCTTTCGGGCTTTATCTCATATCCGTAAGACGCTCCGTTAAAAAAATCGCACCAACGCCCGACGATCTGCCCCAGCATAAATGCCGACGCACTCATATCAAACGCCTTCAGCGTTTTTATCTTAAGAGCTTTAGCGGAGATAGCGATAAGCAACGCCCCCCCGATAATAGCCCCGTAAATGCTTCCGCCGTCAAAGAATCTGAAGAAATCAAACATTCTTCCCTTAAAGGACTCGTTTGATGTCATAACATAAAAGATCCGCGAGCCGATGATACCTCCGATAATCCCAAAAACCGTTATCAAAGCAAAATCACCGAGCTTTATCTTTTCCTGACGTGATTTTAAGAACGCGTACGCTAACGCAAGTATCGCGCCAATCGCTATCGGTATTGCGCCAAAAACGTTTTTCTCTATAACGAACGGTTTTACACCAAGTCCCTCAAAAGACAGAAGGATATACTCTTTTTCTTCACTTTCATTTAACGCATCAACACCTTGTACCATTTGAAATTCTGAATCTCTGTCAACGTTTTCACGTCCGCAAGAACTCAAAAATACAGTTAAAGTAAGAAAGCAAAGAACAAGCGCTGAGATTTTTATTAAAATACTTTTTTTCATAATATATACATCCCTTCCGCAAAACATCAAAGAGGCAAAACAAGAGATAACGCTCTGTTTTTCTTATCACCGAATATCTCTGCTGCAATCGACTTTATTTCGTCAAAAGTAAGTGAATCTATCATTTCGCGAACCGAAAACGGCTCAACACCCGAAAGAACGGAAGACAAAATAACGTCATCTGCAATCTCCGCGCTTGAATCAAACGATTTAAAAAAGGACGCGATCGAACTTCGTTTACATCTGACAAAATCAGCCATATCAAGATCTCCGTCAGCCGCGGATTCCGCTTTTTTTAGTATTTCAGAATATACCTTTTCAGGCTCATCCGAGTTTCCCGAAAAATAGTTCATAGCAGCGCCCCCCGAGGAATATCCGAAGGAAAAACCCGGAGTTATAAGTCTTTCGTTTAGCAATCTGTTATAAAACTCTCCTGTGCCCGAGAAAAGCATATTGTTAAGCACCGTCATAGCAAAGCTTCTCCGTGTACGCGCGGGACCTTCCTCTACCGTTTTGTCCTTTATTCCTATAAAAAACAGCGGACGGGCTACTCTCATTCGCTTCTCCGAATAGTCCTTCCAAACACCGTCCCCCTCAGGCTTTGACGGGATCTTGACAAAGTTAAAAGGTTCACTTTCAAAGGGCAATTCTCTATCGGCTATTTTTATTATCTCGTCGGGAGTTATATCTCCGCATACAGAAAGGGTCATATTGTTAAGATTATAAAACGTACCGTACGCGCTGTAAAGAACGTCAGGCGTTATTTCTTTGAGCGATTCCGGACTGCCGCAAATATTGTTTCTGATGCCGTTATATCTGTACATCGCGCGAAGGCAGTTTTCCATCACCTTGTCGTAAGGGTCATCGGCATACATCATTATCTCCTTCTCAATGATCCCTCTCTCTTTTTCGACGTTCTCCTCAGTGAAATAAGGATGAGTCACAAATCGCAAAAGCTCGGCAATGCACTTCCCGTAATTTTTCGTCGCGCTGAAAAGATAGCGGGTCGAGGTATAAGCAGTATAAGCGTTGGTTTCAGCGCCAAGCGCGGCAAATCGTTCGTCAGCTGATATTCCGTCCTCGCTTTCAAAAAGCTTATGTTCAAGAAAATGCGCCGTTCCGATAGGAAGACTGACTTCTTTTCCGTCAAGCTTAAATTTATCGTCAACGGAACCGAATTTAGTTCCTATAATGCCGTAGCAAGTTGAAAATTTCTTAGGAACAACGAAGATTCTAAGTCCGCTTCTATGTCTTATCTCATAGTATTTTTCTCCGAGCGAGGCACTCGTATGTAATGTTATATCATTCAAGGATATCACCGTCCTCACCCTCAAGATCACCTTTTAGGAAATACACGGTATCAAGAGTCAGACGCCCCGCGGCGGCAATAATATCCTCACGCGAGACCGACATAATGCCACGTCTGTATTCCTCAATATCGGCGGGACCTCCGAAAAGTCGTTCGACGCGTCCGAAATTTTCATAATCAACGGGGTTATCCTCCGCCTCCCTGCAATCGCTCTCAAGAGATTCCTTCGCGACAAGTATCTCTTCATCCGTAATATTTCCGTTTTTAAGCTCCTCAAGCTGAGAAAGTATCTCTGAAAGAGCCTCCGAATAAGCTGAATTGTCGATACCGCACCCGACTACGAGAATACCCTTTTCCTCGTCATAATGTGAGCCGCAGAAATAACAAAGAGACTTTTTCTCTCTTACGTTCATAAAAAGCTTCGACGACGGACTCTCTCCGTATATCTGATTCATTACTTCAGTCGCGTAATATTCCTTGTCGGCAAGGCGTGTTGCGGTTCTGAAGCCGACAAGCAGATTACC